>JBKCGW010000444.1:0-10531 GCA_046303175.1 Flavobacteriales bacterium | reverse complement strand
TGAAGAACGACCGTTGCGCATGGTGTTGCAAGGGAGCTAGAGGCAGCCAACATGGCGCATGCATCAATGCTTGCCAACAAGCTTTGTCAAATCAATATCTATGAACTCGACCGTGGACTAGAACGATTCATCGGTCCAAATTTTCATCTCATTGTGGATGTTCTTCACCTTTTGTTTCTGGAACAAAAGAACAATTACACAACGCTTACTTCGGTCGAAAAAGCATCGCGCATTGTACGCGCTCTCAAAATGTATTTGCACTCATCGGAAGCGAACACACCCGAGCGTTTTAATCTCCGTGAATCGCTTGACACCGTGTTGACGATTTATCACAACCAAATCAAGCACGGTATACGCGTAGCAATCGATGTTCCTGAACACATCGAATTGGTTGGGTATTCAGAGGAAATTGGTCAGGTTTGGACCAACCTCATTGTAAACGCTTGCCAGGCCATGAACTTCTCGGGTACGCTCGTAATTAAAGCCTCATTGCATGCGTCGGATGCTCATATCACCATTAGCGATACGGGCTGCGGCATACCGGAAGAAATTGGCGATAAAATTTTTGACGCCTTCTATTCAACCAAAAAAATCGGAGAAGGCTCGGGGCTCGGTCTTGACATCGTAAAGAATATTGTACTGAAGCACAACGGAAAAATCTACTTTGAGAGTAAGATTGATTCAGGTACCACTTTCCATGTCATTTTGCCGCTTAAATTCGAAATTACCATTTAGACAAATTCAAACCTTATGCAACAAGCGATTATTTGCGTTGATGACGAGCGTTCAATACTCACTGCTCTGCAGCAACAAATCATGCGAGCATTCTCCGACGACTACTGGCTTGAATTTGCTGAAAGTGGCGAAGAAGCTTTAGAAATCATCAACGATTTCGCGAGTCAAAACATTCAGCTCGCCGCAATTATTACGGATGAGATGATGCCCGGTATGAAGGGACATGAGTTAATTGTGCACGTTTCAACCGTATCGCCTAATACACCGTGTATTCTGCTCACAGGCTATGCTCAACACGAAGTGATGAATCAAATCATGAGTTCGAATCTAGCTCACTGTCTTAGTAAACCCTGGGACTCGCAGGAGCTCATAGGTCTGATTAACGAGTCGATACGTAAACAGGCTGCTATCGCTCATTAGAATAAACTGCGAAAACCAAAACTTATCTTTCCGTTTCGCAACAACACCGGATTATCGAATTGTTTTCCCAGGGCATAATTAAAGGTGAATATACCTGCCTTGGTTTCGAAATTAAATCCTGCTCCCGCACTCAGAGGAGTATCTCGAATATACCCTCTGCTTCCGTCGTACTCATACCAAGCCATATCGACGAACAAGTAGACAGCCGAATTTTCCTCGGGTAACAATCGATATTCAATCGTACTGACACCCCATGCTGTGGCGAAAATGCTTTCTTCGTTAATACCTCGAATGGTGCGCAAACCTCCAATACGCATCACTTCATTCTCGTATAAAGAATCGCTGAACAGTGCGGCCCCTTTCAAGGAAAACAAAATAGTTTGCCGCTTGAAAACAGGGACGTAGTACTCCATGGATGCATCGATCCTCGTTAACGGCCTGCGCGTTGCCTCGACTCCCTCGGCAGTGCTCGTGCTTGTTACCCGATAGCCGGTTGCTACCTCGGTTTGTAAACTGTATCCTTTGAGCGGATTCCATCGATAGTCCAAATCCTCCAACTGCGTGCTCAACCCATAGAGTGTATGTTGCGCATTGGCCAACGCTGCAGCCGTGTAGAACCCTGTCAGTTGATCAGAACGATTGCGTTCGGCAAATACGCGCAGGCGTTGATTGCGCGGTAGCAAAATACCGGCACCTCCCATCAGTTTCACCGAGGTGAAGGAAGTGTCACGCTTATAAATCTGCATGCGACCATCGATAGCAACCGGTGTGTTGAATAGATAGGGCACCATGGCCTTCAGGGAGAGATCCTGCGTTAACGGCTGAAGCTTTCTCCACACAAAAGCAAGTTCTTCGCCTCGATTGAGGCCGTTCATAAAGCGTACCTCAGCATCGCCCGTTATATTAACCTTGCCGGTCGTTTCATCGGGACGCAACCCGGCAATCGCGTTGAAATAATTCGCTTTCTTCCGCTCAACGAACAAATAGAGATCTGCATTTCCCGGCTCAAAGCGCACTTCCGACGGTCGCTTCACCAACACGAAAGGGATTTCACGAAGCCGCCTTCCGGTTTGCGCGATTCGAGATTCATCATAAAGATCATTCTTTTTAAAATCAATGTAATTACGTATGTAGTTGTAGGGTAAGGCGCTTGCCGACCGAATATGCAAGCTATCATTGAGAACTAGGGGTCCGGGTCGAACGGTAGCGAATACATCCACGCGCTGTGCTGTGCCTCGTTTGCCCGCAGAGACAGGTGCGACACTATCGACAGTCAACGAAGCAAACGGATAGCCTTCATTCTCTAATGCCTCCAATCTGCGCTTGAAGGCTTCATTACGTGCGTTTTTACTCAAACTCTCCTGAATACGAGTATGCGTTTGAACACCGGTGCCGCCTGCAACTGTATACAGGTCACGCAGTGTGAAAAGATCATTACGATGAACATTTAGAAACAGAGAAGTATCTGCGCTGCTTGTATCAGCGACCGCTTTGAGATAGCCTTCATCCAACACGCTGTGATAATAGGAGTGTGCTGCATGGATGACTTCTTCACTCGTGGCAAAGCGCAGCGTAATGGTATCCTTACGCGCATCATCCAGAATACTCAACTGCCTGTATTGCGCCGAAACAAATTCCGACATCAGCCACACGCATGCGGAGGTGAGTAGCCATCGCAACCAATAGTATCTTACTGAATGTATGAAGTCAATTTGTTGGTGCATCGCAGAGGCAGCAGGAAGCGCAAGGCATCGAGGGCTGAAAATTACATCCGAAGTTTTACTTCTCACTGTAAATCATGAGCGCCTATGAAACGCATTAAACACATCGTATTGTGTATGCTTTGCTTTTCTTGAATCTCCGGCATAGGCACTAAACAAAAAAGACCGCAATGCTGCGGTCTTTTTATTTCAATTCTATAGTTGCGATTATTCTTCGCTTTTCTTCTTACGTGTAGCCTTTGGCTTCTCTTCGCCTTCAGCCTTTGGTTCAGCCTTTTTGCGAGGAGCTTTTGCCTTAGGAGCTTCTGCACCTTCAGCAGCCTCAGCACCTTCCGCCTTCTTAGCAGAGCTACGACGAGTGCGCTTCTTAGGAGCAGCTTCACCTGCAGCAGCAGTACCTTTGGTGTAGATGGTGTTGAAGTCAACCAATTCAATCATGGCTGTTTCAGCGTTATCACCCGGACGGAAACCGGTGCGGATGATGCGCACATAACCACCCGGACGATCAGCAACTTTAGGAGCAATTTCGCGGAACAATTCTGTTACCGCTTCTTTGTTCTTTAAATAGCTGAATACAGTACGACGGCTGTGTGTGCTATCAGTTTTGCTTTTGGTGATAAGTGGCTCAACATATACGCGCAATGCTTTCGCCTTTGCCAATGTTGTGTTGATGCGCTTGTGCTCAATCAGTGAGCAAGCCATGTTCATCAAAAGAGCAGCGCGGTGTTCGCGTGTTCTGCTCAGATGGTTTACTTTTCTTCCGTGTCTCATAATGTTTGCTGGTAGTGAAGCGTTGGCAATTGGCTAGTGCATTCATTCTTTTCGAATCCTTGCATGGGCCACATTCTTTTACAACTACTTCGGGTTCTTTAAATAATAATTCTTATTAAGTGCTTTCGCACCAAGTTACCAATTAGTCGCGGTCGAGCTTGTACTTGCTAACGTTCATACCGAACTGCAAGCCTTTACCTTCCACGAGTTCTTCCAATTCTGTAAGCGACTTCTTACCGAAGTTACGGAACTTCAACAAGTCGTTTTTGTTGAATGAAACCAGGTCTCCCAAGGTCTCGATATCGGCAGCCTTCAAGCAGTTGAGGGCGCGAACTGAGAGGTCCATGTCAACCAATTTGGTCTTCAACAATTGACGCATGTGCATTGAGCTCTCATCGAATTCTTCAGTTTCCTTCTTCGCTTCTTGCTCGAGTGTGATACGCTCGTCACTGAACAACATGAAGTGGTGAATGAGAATCTTTGCTGCTTCTTGCAATGCATTCTTTGGAGTGATGCTGCCATCACCCTGAATTTCTACCAACAACTTTTCGTAGTCGGTCTTTTGCTCCACACGGAAGTTTTCTACGCTGAACTTCACATTGCGGATAGGGGTGAAAATGCTGTCGATAGCGATAGTGCCCACAGGCGAGCTGTTCGACTTGTTTTCTTCTGCCGGACGGTATCCGCGTCCTTTTCCTATGGTGATTACTATGTTCAGCTTCACCTTTGGATCCATGTTACAAACCACCAAGTCGGGGTTCAATACCTGGAAAGCAGTTGTGAAGTTGCTGATATCTCCGGCCTTGAATTGCTCCTGACCGGTGATATTGATAGTTACCTTTTCGTAATCGGTTGTCTCAATCTGGCGCTTCAAGCGAACTTGCTTGAGGTTGAGGATGATTTCTGTTACATCTTCCACCACACCTTTGATTGTAGAGAACTCATGATCTACACCTTCAATTTTGATGGAGGTGATTGCAAAACCTTCCAGCGAAGAGAGCAGAATTCGACGCAAAGCGTTTCCGATGGTGATACCGAAGCCCGGTTCCAACGGACGGAATTCGAACGATCCTGAGAAGTCGTTGCTGTCGAGCATTACGACTTTGTCTGGTTTTACGAAATCAATGATTGCCATTTATAGTGTAATTGTTATTTTGGTTCTGGACTATTACTTAGAGTACAATTCGACGATGAGCTGTTCCTTGATGTTCTCAGGGATTTGCACACGCTCAGGGTAGTTAAGGAAAACTCCTTGCTTGTCGCCATCGTTCCAGTCGAGCCAGTCGAATTTCTTACGGCTAGCCAACGCCATAGTGATGGTTGGGAGTGACTTCGAACGTTCACGAACACCCACACGATCGCCTGGGCGCAATTGATACGAAGGAATGTTTACTACCTGTCCGTTCACCGTGATGTGGCTATGGCCAACCAATTGACGAGCACCCATGCGGCTTGCTGCCAATCCAAGACGATATACGGTATTGTCGAGGCGTGATTCACAAAGGGCGAGCAAAATCTCACCTGTTACACCCGGACGAGCCGAAGCCTTCTTGTAAAGGTTTTCGAACTGACGCTCGAGGATACCGTAGGTGTACTTAGCCTTCTGCTTCTCGTTGAGCTGCACGGAATATTCCGACTGCTTTCCACGACGCTTGTTGGGTCCGTGTTGTCCGGGCGGATAATTACGCTTATCCAAATTTTTGTCCGGGCCGAAAATCGGCTCACGAAACTTACGCGCAATCTTTGACTTGGGTCCTGTATATCTGGCCATTGCTAATGATTTCTTGAAATAGTATTAGATTCTTCTTTTCTTGGGAGGGCGGCAGCCGTTGTGAGGAAGTGGAGTGATGTCCACGATTTCCAACACTTCGATACCGGTGTTGTGGATGGTGCGGATAGCAGATTCACGACCTGCGCCCGGACCTTTAACGAACACCTTTACCTTGCGCAAACCAAGATCCATTGCTTCCTTCGAAGCTTGCTCGGCAGCCAACTGGGCGGCATAAGGGGTATTCTTCTTAGAACCCTTGAAGCCCATTTTACCGGCTGAAGACCATGAGATAACCTGGCCGGTATTGTTGGTAAGGCTGATGATGATGTTGTTGAATGTAGACTGAACGTGAGCCTGACCCACCGATTCAACGAGTACATTCTTTTTCTTTTTCTTTTCGACTTTAGCCATTGTTCGTGTTGTTTGGGTTCGATGCCTCGGAGGCATCTAACCGTACGAATTATTACTTGGTTACTTTCTTCTTGTTTGCAACAGTCTTACGCTTTCCTTTACGGGTACGTGAGTTGTTCTTGGTGCTTTGACCACGAACCGGCAAGCCCACACGGTGACGAACACCACGGTAGCAACCGATATCCATCAAACGCTTGATGCTCATCTGCACTTCCGAACGGAGCGCACCCTCTACCTTGAGTTCATCGGTGATGTAACCACGGATCTTCGAAAGATCGTCGTCGTTCCACTCCTGAACCTTCTTATCGTAGCTTACACCTGCAGTTTCTAAAATTCTGCGAGCCGTGCTACGACCGATTCCGTAGATGTAGGTGAGACCAATTTCACCTCTTTTGTTTCTTGGTAAGTCAATACCTGCTATACGAGCCATTTATTTATTGTTTTTAGGACCGGATTCACCGGGCCAAACGTTTAACCTTGTCTTTGCTTGAACTTAGGGTTCTTCTTGTTAATTACATAGAGCTTACCCTTTCTGCTTACAATCTTGCAGTCGGCCGAGCGCTTTTTAATGGATGCACGAACTTTCATGTCTTTAACTTTTACCGAATTGACTCAGCAATTCTTATTTGTATCTAAAACTAATTCTTCCTTTTGTCAAGTCATAAGGTGACATTTCCACCTTCACTCTATCGCCAGGCAGAATGCGGATGTAGTGCATGCGCATTTTGCCCGAGATATGTGCTGTAATTATGTGGCCGTTTTCCAACTCAACGCGGAACATCGCGTTGGAAAGGGCTTCGATAATTGTTCCATCTAATTCGATGGATGTTTGTTTTGCCATATCTCTTTATATCGTTCGCTTCGGGCCTGCTATTGAGTCAGCATGGCCTCCGCCTTTTCAATCAATTCAAAACTGGATAAAACTTCTGCTTTGTCCTTTCGCACAACAATGGTGTGTTCAAAGTGGGCACTGGGCTTCGAGTCAGCAGTGACGATGGTCCAACCATCTTTCATCTGCTTTACGTTGCGGGTTCCCATGTTGATCATCGGCTCAATGGCGATTACCAACCCTTCCTGCAACAAAACTCCTTGACCACGCTTACCGAAGTTGGGTACCTCGGGGGCTTCGTGCAGGTTTCGACCTACGCCGTGTCCTACCAAGTCCCTAACAACTCCGTATCCAAATGATTCAGCATGCGTTTGAACCGCATGGCCAATATCACCGGTGCGATGGCCACCAATCGATTGCTCAATACCGAGGTACAAGCTCTCTTTGGTTACTTTGAGCAGTTGACGTAATTCAGGGCTTATCTCCCCTACCGCAAACGTGTAGGCTGAATCACCCCAAAAACCATCCTTCACAACACCAATATCCAACGATACAATATCGCCCTCTTGCAAGGGTTTTACATTGGGAATGCCGTGAACCACTGCACTGTTTACACTGGCGCAAATCGAGTTAGGATAACTGTTGTATCCCAAAAAACCCGGAATTGCACTGTGGTCGCGAATGAACTCTTCTGCCACCCGATCAAGCTCTAGGGTTGTAACCCCAGGACGAATTCGTGAAGCGAGCTCCGCTAAAGTTTTTCCAACAAGTAAAGAACTTTGTCTGATGAGTTCTATCTCATCATCCTTTTTCAATACAGGCTTCTTGGACATTGTGCCTTAAAACCTTTATTAACCTGCTATACCAGATGAGCTGATAGCGCCTGTATTTCTTCCACGAACGCGACCTGATTTCATCAAGCCGTCGTAGTGTCGTGATACCAAGTGTGTTTCAATTTGCTGGAGCAAATCGAGGATAACACCTACTGTAATCAACAACGAGGTACCGCCGAAGAAAATTGAAAACTGCTGTGCCTTTGTAAGACCTATCATCATTACCAAAGCAGGCAGAATTGCAATAAGGGCGACAAAAATACCACCTGGAAGGGTAATTCTCGACATCACTTCATCAATAAAATCTGCCGTTGGCTTACCCGGCTTCACACCCGGTACAAAATTACCGTTGCGCTTCAGGTCATCAGCAATCTGGTTAGGATTCGTAACGATGGCCGTATAGAAGAACGTGAAGAGGATAATCGAGCAGAAAAGAAGGATGTTGTATCCCCATCCTTGGATGTTAGTGAGGCTCGCCAAAATCTCACTGTCCTGGAATGTTTCAGTATTACGCAAGTACAATGGAACGAACATGATTGCTTGAGCGAAGATGATCGGCATTACACCCGCAGAATTCACACGAAGTGGAATGTATGAGCGTGCACCACCCCCTTGAGGCATGTGTGAACCACCGCCCATGTTCATCTTAGCCATTTCAACCGGGATGCGACGAACGGCTTGGATAACCGCTACACACAAACCAACGATGATAAGCAACGCCGCCAATTCAATCAAGAAGAAGAATGGAGACTGAAGCTTGAATTCAGAAATGAAGCCTTTCGGAATGTCAGAGATAATACCCGTCATGATGATGAGCGAAGTACCATTTCCAATACCCTTATCGGTAATCTTCTCACCCAACCACATTACAAACAAGGTTGAACAGGTCAAGATGATAACTGCCGAGAACAACCACGTGAAGCCTTCAGGGTATGAACCCACCGGCAAGGTGCTCTTGATGTAACCCGGAGCTTGCACCAAACCTATTGCGATGGTCAGCATACGGGTATATTGATTGATTTTCTTGCGACCACTTTCTCCTTCTCGCTGCATCTTGGTGATTGTTGGGACCGCCAATCCGAGGAGCTGGATAATGATCGAAGCCGAGATGTAAGGCATAATACCCAAGGCGAAAATGGAAGCACGGCTAAACGCACCACCGGTAAACAAGCCAAGGAAGCCTAGCAAACCACCCTGAGAACCTGTCTCAAGTTGATTTGAATCGACGCCGGGAAGAACGATGAATGAACCCACACGGTACACCAACAACAAAAGCAGGGTGTAACCAATTTTGGTTCTCAGCTCATCGTGACTCCAGATGTCCTTTATTTTCTGAATAAAACCTTTCATAGTGTTGGTTTAGAGAGTAGTTGCAGTTCCGCCGAGCTTTTCAATGGCTGCCTTTGCTGTAGCAGAGAAACCATGCGCGCTCACATTCAGTTTGGTTTTCAGTTCACCACGACCGAGTACTTTCACCAAGTCTTTCTTCCCACAAATACCATTTTGTACCAATACATCGTGATTGATTTCAGAGGCGCTCAACTTCTCAGACAACGCTTGAAGAAGGTCGAGGTTGATACCCTTGTATTCAACACGGTTGATGTTTTTGAAGCCGAACTTTGGCAGGCGGCGTTGAAGTGGCATCTGACCACCTTCAAATCCAAGTTTGCGCTTGGTACCTGAACGTTGACCGGCACCCTTGTGACCGCGGCCGGAAGTTTCGCCCAGACCTGAACCCTGTCCACGACCAACACGCTTACGAGTTTGTGTTGATCCTGCAGCTGGTTTAAGATTATTAAGTTTCATATTCGTTTCAGTATTGTAGTTGCCTGGAAGGCATCATTCAACTTTTTTATTATTTGTTCTCCACTTTCAACAAGTGACGAACCGCGCGGATCATTCCGGCAATGTTTGGAGTAAGTTCATGCTCAACAGGAACATTCAACTTTTTAATTCCCAACGCCTGGATCGTTGCCTTTTGACGGGCCGGACGGTCGATGGCGCTTTTCACCTGTGTTATTACAACTTTAGACATGATATGGTCCTTTATTATCCTTTGTAAACTTTATCTACGCTGATTCCGCGAACTTTTGCGATATCGCTGGCGTTGCGCAACTTCGACAATGCATCGAGCGTTGCCTTTACCACGTTGTGTGGGTTTGACGAGCCCTTTGACTTTGCCAATACGTCGGTTACACCGGCCGATTCCAATACAGCGCGCATCGCACCACCGGCAATTACACCGGTACCATGAGAGGCAGGCTTGATGAACACGCGTGCACCACCAAATTTGCCATCTTGCTCGTGTGGGATAGTTCCCTTGCGAACCGGAACCTGAATCAGGTTCTTCTTGGCGTCTTCGGTAGCCTTGGTTACAGCTTCAGCAACTTCTTTCGACTTGCCCAATCCGTGACCTACTACGCCCTTCTCATTACCTACCACCACGATGGCGGCAAATCCGAACGTACGTCCACCCTTGGTCACCTTCGTAACCCTGTTTACCGCAACCAAGCGGTCTTTCAATTCTGTTTCGCTGGAGCGAACTGGTTTTGTTTCTGCCATCTCCTATTAGAATTTAAGGCCTGCCTCGCGGGCTGCTTCGGCCAATGATTTAACACGTCCGTGATAGAGGTAACCTCCGCGGTCAAATACCACCTCGTTGATTCCGGCTGCCTGAGCGCGCTCAGCGATGGTCTTACCAACCAACTTCGCCTGATCCAACTTGGCTACCGCCTGAGCATCTTTCATCACCATTGATGATGCTGATGCCAGAGTAACACCCTTCTGGTCGTCGATTATTTGGGCATAAATCTGCTTATTGCTGCGGAATACTGAAAGACGTGGTCTTTGAGCTGTTCCTTTCACACTAGCCCTGATTCGTGTGCGTATTTTCGCTCTGCGAGCTTCTTTGCTGAATGCCATTGCTTTAATTCAAATTTTATTTAGCTGCTGACTTACCAGCCTTTTTACGTACATATTCACCAACATAACGAACACCTTTGCCTTTGTATGGCTCTGGAGCGCGGAGGCTGCGAATCTT
>JBKCGW010000443.1:0-3527 GCA_046303175.1 Flavobacteriales bacterium | reverse complement strand
ACCACAAAGGAGTGGACGTGCTCATTGATCCTGATAAGATGAAGGAAGAGAGCCGAGTAAAAGCGATTGCTGAGCTCATACAACACGCTGAAGTGAGTGCCGTTTTTATTGGCGGCAGTCTCATGGTGAGTGATCAGTTTCAGCAATGCGTGAAGTGGGCGAAAAAACACATCAAAGCACCACTGGTCATTTTTCCGGGTAGCCCCGATCAAATCAGTGAACAGGCAGACGCGTTGCTTTTACTGTCGCTCATTTCAGGAAGAAACCCCGAGTTGCTCATTGGCAACCACGTGCAAGCGGCGCCCCGTTTGGTGAAATCACAACTTGAAATTATCAGCACCGGATACATGTTGATTGACTGCGGTAAATCCACCACTGCATCGTATGTCAGCCAAACCTTTCCGATACCATTCAACAAACCCGAAATTGCCGCTGTAACTGCTGTTGCCGGGGAAATGATTGGAATGAAATGCATGTACCTCGATGGTGGTAGCGGCGCAGAAACGCCTGTATCACCCGCCATGATTCAGGCTGTGCGCCAATCGGTTGCTACGCCACTCATCGTTGGTGGTGGCATTCGTCACGAAGACCAGGCGCGCGAAGCTTTCATGGCAGGTGCCGACCTGGTAGTGATTGGAACCGCTATCGAAGAAAATCCAGATATGCTCTTTGCACTTTCCAACGCATCGATTTCGCTCCGATAATTCATCGCCATGATTAGAAGACCTTTCAACCTCAACCAATGGATTGCAGACAACCGTGATTTGCTGAAACCACCCGTTGGCAATAAAAACCTCTACCATGAATCGGGCGATTATGTGGTGATGATTGTAGGTGGGCCCAACGCACGCAAAGACTATCACCTCAATGAAACCGAAGAACTCTTCTTTCAAATCGAAGGAGATATTGTTGTAGGAATTCAAGAGGAAGGAAAAGCAGTAGATGTGGTTATCAAACAGGGTGAAATGTTTCTGCTCCCGGCCAACGTGCCGCATCAACCACGTCGCGGTGAGAACACCGTAGGTCTCGTCATTGAATGCAAACGCGCCGACCGCAACATGGTCGACGGACTGCAGTGGTACTGCGAAAAGTGCAACAACCTGCTGCACGAATACCGCTTTGTATTGCACAACATCGAAACAGATTTCTTACCACGCTTCCGAGAATTTTATGGCAACGAAGAGTACCGCACGTGTAAGAAGTGCGGCCATTGCATGGAGGTAGATCCGAGATTCGGGTAGTGGGTACTAGGTACTGAGGACTGGGTACTGAGGACTGAAGACCTGTCAAGTGATTTTCGTGAATGGGATTTATGTCTGTCGGAAGTGTTTCAATTTAGAAAATCTTGCATCTGCAGTGGTAAGCTTCGTAACTCTCCCCTATTACCTAGTAATCAGTCCCCAGTCCCCAGTCCCCATCCCACGCAACCCTCATCCCACGCAACCCTCATCCCCTTACTTTTGTCTTCTAACAAACCTTTTAATCCATGACCAAATCGATTCTTGCAACATGCATGGGAATGTTGCTTTCTATAGCAGTATTTGCCTGCCCTACCTCGCTTAACGCCATTGAACAGTCGTGCGGCAGCTACATCTTCTACCTTGCAGATACTCCTATAGGTAATGTGATTTGGAACTTTGGTGATGGTAACTCCACAACAGGCAGCATCGAAATAGCGCATGAATATGCTGAAAATGGAGTGTACGCTGTCAGCGCAACTTTTTCAGGACCTGAATGCCCGGAAACGCTCACGCTAACGGCGACTGTGGAAGTTAATTGCGGCTTAGAAAATTGCCCCTCATCGATACAATTCGAATCCATCGATTGCGACTCCTATGTTTTCTCCATTGAGGGTGCTGATGCGGGCGATGTAAGCTGGGACTTTGGAGATGGATCCACAGACAACAGTTCAGTCATCGCAGATCATAGTTATTCGGCAAACGGAGTCTACATCGTAACAGCTAATTATAATGGCCCGGCATGCCCAATAGTGTGGACTAACATTCTCACTATCGTGGTCGAATGCATTGCAGAAACAGAATGCCCCACCGAAATCTGGTCGGGTGCAGGTGCAGAATGCGGTGTGATGAACTTCGAAATCGGTTCGTTCGTGGAAGGTGAAAATGTCACCTGGTTTCCGGGCGATGAATCAGGAGCCGTGCAAGGTGGACACTTCTTCTCTCATACCTACGCCAATCCAGGCACCTACACGGTGTGCGCTTTCTACACCACACCGCTTTGTCCGAATGGCGTTGAATTGTGCACATCTATCAACGTCGAATCGTGTAACGATAACCTGTGTCCAACAGGCATCACAGCGGAAGAAATCGATTGCGATACCTACGTGCTTCACGTAGAAGGCGTCGATAACGCCGAAGTATCGTGGGATTATGGCGACGGCATCACTTCATCCGGTGGCATTAATGCTGATCATACCTGGGCAGAAAACGGCATCTACATCGTTACCGCAGATATCAACGCTCCGCAATGCCCGATAATGCCTCCTATCGGAATCATTACGCTCCTATTTACAGTGCAAATCGATTGCGCAGTTGCAACTGAATGCCCCACCGAAATCTGGTCGGATGCAGGAGCTGAATGTGGTGTGATGAACTTCGAAATCGGTTCATTCGTGGAAGGTGAAAACGTTACTTGGTTTCCGGGCGATGGATCAGGTCCTCAGCAAGGCGGCCACTTCTTCACACATGCGTATGATAACCCCGGCACATACGATGTGTGTGCATTCTATACTACTCCGCTTTGTCCGAATGGTGTTGAACTTTGCACAGTAATCGAAGTAGCACCTTGCGAGCAGCCTTGCAACCAAATCGGTTTCGGGATCGATAGCTATGTGCTCGAAGGCGGGACACCCTGGCTCACCTACATGATTTCAAATGCCGAAACAGGCATGTTGGTTACCTCCGGTGTTGCTGAATACACCGAAAACGATCCGTATTTCGATACTCCACTTTGCCTGCCCGATGGTTGCTATTACCTCAGCATCGACAACAACAATCCGCTCCTCATCGGACAAGGAGTAAACATATTCTTCATCTTGAATAGCGTGAACCTGATGGAGAATGCAACCATCATCTACCAAGACAATATTGCCATCACCTACCTCATCGGTGTGAATACAGATTGTGGCGCACCTCCCACATGCGAAGCTTCTTTCGAGCCTGTGTTTACGGCAACTCCGGGACATATCGAATTCATCAACAACTCATCCTTTAGCGGTGTCGTTGAATTCCTTTGGGAATACGGCAACGGAACAACAAGTGATGGCCCGGCCGGTAACGTGCAATACGAATCAAATGGCGTATACACCGTTTGCTTGACGGTAACAACCGGCAACTGCTCCAACACGTATTGCCAAGTGGTGATTGTGGATGATATGGAAACACCTTGCGAATTCAACGAAGTGTCTATTGTGGTGGATGCGAATTACTTCGAACCAATCAACGAGTTAATCTGGCTATCAGTGAGCGTTCCCCTGGGACCGGTATTCCAATCATCCATTGAAACAG
>JBKCGW010000442.1:0-1853 GCA_046303175.1 Flavobacteriales bacterium | reverse complement strand
TTGCTTGTTTGTTGTTGGATAAACAGTAATGTTGTTTTCCGACACGTCGAGATAGACGGCTTGCTTTTCCGAGCTATCTGATTTTAATTGATAGAAACCATCATTCAAACCGTGCAGAGAAGCTCGCTCCAAAGTGGAGCACGAGGAGAGCAGACCAATGAGTAAGACAATCGCTAGAATGGATTTCAAGGATTGGTGTTTTATTTCACCCTTCATTTTCATGTGAATCATGACAAGTACGTTGGAACGCATAGGTTGCAAAGCCTTTTTTCCGAATGCTTCAAAGTAAAGCCCAACGACTAGAAAATCACGCCCTGTTTCGTCATTGATTTTGTAGTCGAATTGTTTTATATAGCCTACTTGAATTATTTGGTTATGAGCTAAAACGTTAGTCAATACTTAGTGAACTTCCGACACCAAATGCCCAGATTTGTTCGAACGTGCACAACATAAACCCCCGCCGACAAGTGCGCTATCGAAAAATTGGTGGTGGTTCCCTCACATACCAATTCCCCGGTTGCCGCGTGAATTTGAACTAGCTCGAGTTGTTGACCTTGCGTATCGATGGTCAGCCAGTCATACGCAGGGTTGGGATAGAGGATTAGCTCATGTTGAATAGAAGTGGATGCTTGCATGGAAACAGGTGTGTTGACTTCGGCATTTAGCAGTGCCGTTGCGACGAGCGATGCCTCGGCCGGAAACTGATTGATGAGCACGCAGATGATGATGCCTGTTTCCGTATCATACATCATCGATGAATTGTAGCCGCCCCAAATCGAACCACCGTGCAGCCATACGGTACGTCCATCCACCGTCATCTCGCTAATGCCAATTCCATAATTCCCCGAACCTATGAAGTTGGTCATCATGGCAAATGCTTGCGGGGAAAGCACTTCACCGCCCATGAGTGCTTGGTACCACCGGGCCATTTCTCCTGAGGTAGAATACATAGCGCCTGCCGACCACGCCGCACTTAGGATGGAGGTTCTGGGAAGGGTAATGGTATTTATTTCATTTTGCCACGGGTGAGCCAACACCACATCGGCCGTATCGTAAACGCCCAAGTAGGTGCTGTCGAGTTGTAACGTATCCAAAATATAGCTGTGCAACAATTCATTGTAGGATTGATTGGTCACACTCTCCGCGATCATGCCGGCTAACAAGTAGTTTGTGTTGCAATAATTCCACCCGGCGCCCGGCTCAAAAAGGGGAGTTCCAATCCACGTCATCAACTCTTCAGCGGTAAATACGCGGTTGGGATCCGTAAGCATAGAGTCTTGATACCCCGGCACATTCAGCACATCATCGAGACCGCTCGTTTGATGCAGCAACTGAAACAGAGTTATGGTGGAATCAATGTTCGTGAAACTAGGCAGGTATTCGTGAAGGGAATCTTGTATCAAGAGAAGGTTGTCTTCAATCAGTTTTAGAATCAATACACCCGTAAAGAGTTTGGTATTGCTTCCAATGCCGAAAACCATTTCTGTACTGATGGGAACACCTTCCTCGGATATCCCCGTCACACCTTTCCAAGTCCCTTCGCCGGGATAGATAACGCATGCTGATATTCCTTTGAGGTTTTGATCTATCCGCAAACTGTCAATGGTTTGCTGGAATTCTGCAGCTAGCGCGGGATTAAACGGTTGTGCCCGCAGGAAATCAGTGCACACGATAAGGAACCAAATAGTTAGAAAGGCATTTTTCATAGTCATTTATAATAATCGCCAAGGCTGACGATGTTTTATAAAAGTAGTTTAATTTAATATGGTTGAATATTGAAGTGTTTGCTTGCGGTTAGCGATCTTGATTTAAATCGTTAGGAACACATCCTGATAAGATTCCTTTGGAAAGCT
>JBKCGW010000441.1:0-2547 GCA_046303175.1 Flavobacteriales bacterium | reverse complement strand
GAAAAGCGACCTCTATTACTTCAACGGCACGCTGAATACAGAAGCTGAGGCCGCTCAAAACACGTTTTTCAATGAAATGCTACAGGCGGTAGAAAGCTTAAAAAGCTTCGATGGTGCAGACATTACAACACAAGAATACTTCGACGGTCTTGGGTTATCCGGAAATATTTCGAGCGTTTACAATGCGCTTACAGCTCAAGTATACGGATCGTCTTCCGATCGCAAAAGCGCTCTGGGCGTGGGCAAACAATACACCCACTGGAGCGCAGGTCCCGATAATTATTCCATTGCAACCAACGAATTGGAAGGAGCCGTTCAGGCAGCGTTGAGCAACGCAATAGCTAGCGTTGAACTTGAAACAACGGTGGTTGCAATCGACTACTCACTGAACCGAATAACAGTAACCGACCAATTGGGCACCATTCACTCGTGCGATCGCTTGCTCCTCACCGTTCCACTCGATGTATTGCAATCAGGCAGTATAGCATTCACTCCGGAGCTGAACACCACGAAACTGCAAGCGATAGATCGCATAGGCATTGACTTCGGATACAGTGCCTCGTTCAAAATACCCGCGCCACTCTGGCCCTTAGGTACAACGAGAGTATTGGGAAATGACCTCGTGCCGATGTATGACGTTACCGACGAAGGATGGATACATGCCCATGTCACAGGCACGCAAGCGCAAACCATCGCTTCCATTTTCGGCGATCCGCTGACCATCATACAACAGCAATTCGACCAACTGTTCCCCGGAGCACTCGATCAAATTACGGATGCAGCCATTCATACTTGGAATGGTCAACGCTCCTACGACGGTGTCGGCACCGGAAATTCGCGAAGAGCATTGGCCGATTCGATTTCAGGAAAAGTGTATTTCGCGGGAGAAGCCACACACACAGGCGGCCATCACGGCACGTTGCATGGTGCCATGGAAAGCGGGCTTCGCGCAGCCATTGAAATTCTTACGATTGTAAACGAATGAAACGTTATCTAATCGCAATAGCGTTTCTCGTTCACGTGGTTGCCTGCATCGCTCAACCTATGGTGCAAGTAGATGTCGGCTATTGGCATTTCCCGGTAATCGACAACATATTCAAGACCTATCAACTGGCTCATCCGTGGTCGACCCAAGAAATCAAACCGATTGGCATTGGCTCAAGCATCAGTGCCGGTTGGAACCAACGCCTCCTTGCATCGCGAGGGTTGCAAGCGATTGGCCTCGTGCAATACAGCTACCAAGCGACCGAATGGAAAAACTCCGGACAAGCATTAGTTGCGGGATTTCATACAGGAGGTTTTAATTTCTCGTTGCGCAGCCATCCGCGCTGCATCTACAAAGAAGTTCAAAATACGGGTCCTTTGGGCACACGATGGTTCATCGAACTTGGCAGCGGCTATAGCTGGAACTTTCCTTTTGCCCGAAAATGGGATGAACGCGTTAGCATCAGCAACCAACAACCCTACAGATCAATCAGTGGGCAGTTCAACGCTCGCCTCAGCAGCGGGTGGCATGCGCTAACAGTTGGTCCGGCCATTATCACGCTGGAAGGCGGTGTAACCTGGTTCCCCCGATTTGAACTTGAAGGCTTTGCCACGGCGGTATTGGGCCACAACGAGCCCGTGCTGTCGGAAGTGGCCGATAATTGCCTGCTTGCACAAGCTACCTTGCGCGTTACCCTTGGGAAAAAAACCAAGAACTGGTGGGATGCACCACGCAGCGGCGACAAGTCGTAATTCCATCAAAATTTGTCAACAACGGGCAAGGCCCGAATCGCTCGATAGTACTTTTGAAGGCACTGCCATTCACTAGCGTTCACACGCTGCTGGATGCACCTAATTTGCCCTCAACATGTTCCTGATATTTGATACCGAAACCACCGGCTTACCCGGAAATTGGAATGCGCCTCTCACTGATTTTGGCAATTGGCCGCGCGTCGTTCAGATTGCCTGGCAATTGCACGCTAACGATGGTAAGCTGCTTTCAGCGCAAAGTCTGATAGTTCAGCCCGAAGGATTCACCATTCCTTTCAACGCCGAGAAAGTACACGGTATCTCCACCGACCGCGCCAATCGCGAAGGGTTGCCGCTCAGCGATGTTATCGCCCGATTCATGGTTGATGTGGAACAGTGTCAATACATCGCAGGACACAACATCGAATTCGACCTCAACATCATGGGCTGTGAATTGCTGCGCAAAGGGTTGCAAAACACACTTACGGCGAAGCAATCGCTCGACACCAAAGACCTGTCGACCGATTTCTGCGCCATTCCCGGAGGCAAGAACGGAAAATTCAAATGGCCGACGCTCACAGAGCTGCACTTAAAGCTCTTCAACGCTCCGTTTGCTGAAGCACACGATGCAGCATACGACGTGGACGCAACGGCCAAGTGTTTCTTCGGATTGATAAGCGCCCGTGTTATTCGCGTGAAAGAAATTGAATCCATCGAATCGGTTCAATACGAAGCGCCGCAATTGGCAGCGTCCAACTTTCAGGCGACCCATGAAACAACTTCAGCGCCTACTGCAACATCCGATACGAATAC
>JBKCGW010000440.1:0-3057 GCA_046303175.1 Flavobacteriales bacterium | reverse complement strand
TCCCACGGTATCGAGTCCGCTGGTAACAATGTGCGGCACGCGCTCGTGCTTGCGCAGCACGATGGTGAGCGGCCCCGGCCACAAGGCTTCCATGAGCGTGCGGGCGTGAGCAGGAATGTGTGAAGCCACTTCATTCACCTGTTCAATATCGGCCACGTGCACAATGAGCGGATCGAAGTGCGGACGGTTTTTCGTTTCGAAAATGTGAATGACGGCATCGGCATTGAGTGCATTGGCCGCCAAGCCGTAAACGGTTTCGGTGGGTATGGCTACGAGCTTGCCTGCGTTGAGCAAGGCGAGAGCTTCTTCGAGTTGCGATGAAAGGCGCGTATCCATGTTGCAAAGATGCAACGCGCTGCTGTTATTTCTGCTGAGGATCACGCAATATAAGACCGATTTCCATCAGTAGCGGAAAGCCCGATGGATCATCGACGTTGGGGATGAGCGTGTAGGTGTATTTGCCAAACGTGGGGAATTCCTTGTTGGCATCAATCACCTGTTCCAGGTCGATGATGTCGAATCCCTTTTCGCCCAGGTACTCGCCCGGTTTCGGTTGGATGATGAGGTCGATGTCTTTGCGGACGCTCTCACCCGCCGGATTGGTTTCTGTAATGTAAACAGGAAGTCTATCGAACGGATACCCGTTTGCATAGCGCACCGCCACGGCCATTTCATACGCGTGCTTATTCTCCTGCACATCGATGGTGAACGTGAGGGGTTCGCTGGGCTGCCACACCATGTCTTCACCCACGCTTTGGTGTTCTTCGAAGAGGGTATTTTGCGAGGTGCAACCGGTGAGGAGGGCGAGGAGGGCGAGGAAGGGAATGCGCATGGAGGCGAAATTAATTACGGTTTTCGAATTTCGGATTACGGATTTATGGGTCTATCTGTCTCCTCGCACCCGTTCTCTCTCAAGAGACGAGGGGAGTGCTGAGAATCTGTTTTTATTTCTATTCCCACGATTGAAATCGTTGGCTATGGCACCCCGTCATCAACCAAAGGCCGAGGCATAGCCGTAATCCGTAATTCGTCATTCGTAATTGTCTAGCCTCACCCCCAGCCCCTCTCCACTGGAGAGGGGAGCACGGCAGAAGTTGTTCATTGCAGCATGCGTGAGACTTGCGTTTTGCTTTGTGCTGAGAATCTGCATTTATTTCTTCCCCCCACGATTGAAATCGTGGGCTTTGGCACCCAGTCATCAACCAATAGCCGCGACGCAGCCGTAATCCGTCATCCGTAATTTGTAATTGTCTAGCCTCACCCCCAGCCCCTCTCCAGAGGAGAGGGGAGAGCGGCAGGAGTGGCTGATGAAGGTATTCCTAGTGTAATAGAAAAAGCACACAGCGACCGTACTTAGTAATTTGTACTTAGTACTTAATTTCTTCACCCGTAATTATCTTCGCCCAAACCATAACCCATGCGCCTAACCCTCACCACACTCGCGTTGCTCATCAGCGCAATCTTATTCGCACAAGCACCCGCTCTCATCCCATACCAGGCCATTGCCCGCAATACCGCCGGTGAGCCACTTGCGAGTAGCACACTCAATGCGCGTTTTACCATTCACGATGGCACTGCGACAGGCACAAGCGTGTGGCAAGAATTGCAAACGGTGAGTACAAGTGCGCTCGGTTTGTTTACGGTGCAGCTCGGAAGTAGTGTACCGCTCACAACGGTGAACTGGGCCAATGGCGCTAAGTTCATGCAGGTGGAAATTGATTTGGGAAGTGGATTTGTCGACATCGGTACCCAGCAGTTATTGAGCGTGCCGTATGCGTTGCACGCTGGCAGTGTTCACTTGGACGTGAGCTCCACGGGCGATACGCTGTTCGTGGGCGATGGCAGTTTTGTGATTGTCCCCGGCATCAGCGAGGCAAATAGCTTTACCACAGGAACGACGCTCCACACCTGCGGTGCACCCAATGTGCATAACCCTGATTTGACCTACGGCACCATGACCGACCAAGAAGGGAATGTCTATAAGACCATCGCAATTGGCACGCAAGTGTGGATGGCGGAGAATCTGAATACGAGTATTTATAGGAATGGGGATATTGTAGCAATGGGAATGAACGAACTTGATTTTCCGAATTCAAGCTCACCTCAAATTGGAGCATGGATCCACTATAACAATGATTTAACGAATATGTGTCCCTATGGTAAGTTATATAATTGGCATGCTTGCATGGATATTCGCGGGATTTGCCCAGTTGGATGGCATATTCCAAGCGATGCCGAATGGACTATTTTATCTGATTATCTTGGCGGGGCATATGCAGCTGGAGGGAAAATGAAATCAATTGGTGTCTTGGAGTCAGAATCAGGTTTGTGGTTTTCTCCAAATGTTGAGGCAACTAATGTCAGTGGATTTTCTGCTTTGCCTGGAGGCTTAGCTATTCAAACCGAAATGGTCGATTTGGGGCTTTGGGGGTATTGGTGGAGTACTACCGTTTCAGACTTATATGGTTCATTAGGCAGAAGTCTCGATAATTTAACGGGTTATTTGGATTCATATTACGCAAATAATCAAATAGGTTTATCCGTCCGCTGCCTCCGCGATTAAACCAAATTTAATCGGCTAACAACAGCCCACGGCTTCAGCCTTGGGAAATCGAAAAACAAGGCAACAGCTACAACACTCTGAATAATTAAACCATGCCCATCAGTTTAGTTGACCGCTGGAATTCAGATGAAGATTCCGAAAAGATGACCATTTGCATTGGATGCAAGCACTTGGGGAAGGGATTGACATGCGATGCCTTTCCCGACGGTATTCCGAAGGAAATATTGAACACGAAAAACAATCATTCAGTGCCTTTGCCCGGTCAGGGTAATGCGATTGTCTTTGAAGCCAGGTAGAGGTGAGTAGGGTGCGTTGTAACTCCTGAGCCTCACCCCCGACCCCTCTTCAGAGGAGAGGGGAGAACCCTTTTCGTGAGCAACGTCATTTTAAACAGAGGAAAAGGCTATTTGCTTTAGAAATTCTTGTGCACGCGAGAAGGGCATTAGGCTCTCCTTTGGAGAGGGGCTAGGGGTGAGGCAGATTGCGGCACAACT
>JBKCGW010000439.1:0-1644 GCA_046303175.1 Flavobacteriales bacterium | reverse complement strand
CATGAAGTTAATCTCCTTCACACGAAATGCCGAATGACCTTCGAAAGAATACGTCAGCGTAGTTTGCAATCGCTGAGGCGGCAGCATCGAAATACTGCTATCAGAAGGAGTTTGCGTTTTCACCAACGACCAAGTCGCTTCGAGATGCAGGTCGTGAGCGAAATGCGGGTGATAGTGCACACCCACATCATTACCATAAAACAACACTTCCGACAAACTGCGATACGCGAAGGCCGGTATGCCCTCCACGCTATAGTCTAAAGGTTGCAAGTAGATGAAGTTGTTGATGCGATTCACAAATGGGTTGTACAACAACACCAAGTGCTCACCTGTGAGCTCGACCGTAACATCAGCCTGGGTGGCGCGCTCAGGCAAGAGGTTGCGATCACCCAACTCATAGCGCAGAGCTCCATGATGAAAACCATTGGACAGCAATTCGGTTAAATGGGGCGCGCGGAAACCGGAAGAGAGTGATGCTCGCAACGTATAGAGTTCTCGATGAAACACTCCGCCTACGGAAGCATTCCACCCTCTGTACGTGCCTTTAAATGCGCTATCGGGCTGGACTGCTCCGGTCTCCTGCAGGTCACGTTGATCGAAACGTATTCCACCTTGCACATTCCAACCGGTGTGTCCCCATTGAACGTTGGTGAATACTCCCCTATCGAACGTCGTCGAATTGGGCACGAGGCGATCCGATGCCTTGGGTGAGTTGATATTCCATTGGTGCATGGCTTGTGCACCTGAAATAATCTTCAACATATCACCGGCAGGTCGCCAAATCCATTTAGCTGAAGCCAACGCATTGCTGAGCGACATACTCAGGCTAGGGATTGTCACCTTCTCATCGTATTCCACTAAACCATTGCGTGTAAATCCGGCAAGAATCTGCAACTCACTTCGATCTGCGAACCACTTATTATCGAACGATGCGAAATGATTGCTAAACAGCTGTGCAGGCAACGTATAGCTGCGGCGTTGAGTTTCAACCTGAAAAGTCTCCGGCGTAGCCGTGCTGTCGTGCGTATGCCCGGGTATGCCCGAAGTAGCGTTGCTGTAGGTGTATCGGAAGTGATGAACGCTTCGTTTTCCGTTCAACGAAAGCACCGATTTCACAACCACTTCATTGAAGCGAGAATTTTGCGCATACCGCCCGGTGGGCAATTTGAAATCGGCGTGATTGGCATAGGAGGCTCCCAACTGCCAACGAATCTTTTCACGCGCTTCGCGATACATCACACGTTGCGTTAAGCCCAACGTATTCGACTGAAAGAGCGAGGACGACTCTACTTGACGGGTATTTACCGCAGCATGAGGAGCATCGTTGAAATAGACAACACCCGCCAACGCATCTGCACCGTAGAGCAAGGATGCAGGGCCTTTGATGACCTCAACCGTTCCCAACCCCAATTCGGATATACCCATTCCATGATCACCTCCCCATTGTTGGCTTTCGATGCGTAAACCATTCATCAGGGTAACCACGCGCATGCCCTGCAATCCGCGCACAACGGGCTTGGCTATTCCATTGCCGAGGCTCGATTGATACACACCCGGAATGCGAGCTATGGCTTCGCCCATGTTCATCGCGGCTATGGCTGTCAAATCGGAAAGTTTGCGCGACTCAATATGAAAAGGATTCTC
>JBKCGW010000438.1:0-1132 GCA_046303175.1 Flavobacteriales bacterium | reverse complement strand
AACAGGCAACGCGCAGCTCGACGCGCTCATTGCTAAGCGCGATTCACTCAAGAATGTGCAAGCAGATCTAGCGAAAGAACTCGCGACCATCGAAGAACAAATTGCACTGCTCGATACGGGCATCAAGGCTCCTGCAGTTGCGGTGATGCCGGTGATGCGTCAGGACTTTAAATCGTATTTCGAGGTGCAGGGATACGTAACTACCGATGCTCAGGCGAAAATTTATCCGAACCCTATGGGACAGGGTATCATTCGTAAAATCTATGTGCGCGAAGGTGATCGTGTAGCAGCCGGACAAAAGCTAGCACAAATCGACGATGCGGTAACACGTCAAATGTTGGGTCAACTGGAAGTGAACCTGGCTGTTGAAACAGAAAACTACAACCGCCTGAAAAAACTATGGGACCAGAAAATAGGCAGCGAAATGCAAGTGCTTCAAGCGCGTCGTGCTAAAGAAAATTTCGAAGAGCAGCTCAAGCAATTGCGAGAGCAAATTGCGCAATTCGTAATTACGGCTCCTATCAGCGGAACAGTAGACAAAATCTATTCGAAAGAAGGTGAAGCCGCAGCAATAGGAACACCAATGCCTGTGATGACCATCATCAACCCCGGCAGCAACTACATGCTCGCCGACATCAGTGAGAGCTATATCGGCATCATTCAATCAGGGCAACAAGCCGAAGTAATTATTCCGAACCTCGACACGATCTCAACGAAAATTTCGTTGATTGGTAACACCATCAAAACCGCCAACCGCACGTTTGAAGTCCGTATGGATTTACCGTCAGGAAACGCGAATTTGAAACCAAACCTGGTTGGTAGTGTTCGCTTCGCAGATTACGCTGCAGACAGCACGGTGGTACTTCCTTCTTCACTCATCATGAAAGATGCTGAAGAGCGCTCGTTCGTTTTCATCAACGACAATATGAAAGCGAAGAAAGTAATTGTAACAATCGGCAAGAGCTACGAAGGACACACTGAAATTCTCTCCGGATTGATGGGTGGAGAAAGCATCATCAGCAAAGGCGCACGCAAGCTGGTAGACGGACAAGAGATACGCATTGCCAACATCTAATTGAATAGGTATGGATCAAAATAAAAATCACACCGAGTTTACCTATCGCCAATTCGG
>JBKCGW010000437.1:0-2037 GCA_046303175.1 Flavobacteriales bacterium | reverse complement strand
GGATTATCGTTCGTGGAAGAGGCAGGAACGGATCCAGGACCAAAGTTCCAACTGATATCAGCCAATGTGGTATAATCGCCTGTTACAGTAAAGTCGTATGTGTCCACTAAGTCTATGCATTCGTATTGTCCGACCGTTAATGTAGGAACTACAGGTGGATAAACGGTGTATTCATTTTGCACCTGATCCTCACAGGGCCAGCCAGGGTTAGCTGTTAGGGTTACTATGTAGGTGCCTGGCTCAGGGAATGTAAATACGGGCTCAAAAACGTTCGAAGTGTCCGTGTCTGTTCCGGCTACACCAAAATCCCAGTGATAGGTACTATTTGAAGCGGCAGTACTCGTGTTTTCGAACTCCACCTCAATACCGCTGCACGATTCATAGGAAGAGTTTTCCATGGTGGGGAAATCGGCCTGACTTGAAGCACAAAAAATTACTCTGTACTGGAAATCACGATATACCGTGTTGATGAGCACCCCGTTGCGGTATTCATTTACAGCCACTCCAACCGTGTACGTTCCTAGTGCTGTTGCAGTACCAGTAATATAGCCGGTTGCCGGATCAATGGTGAATTGAGGAGAACTAGTTATAGGATTGTTGGCATTGAATCCATTGGCCCAATTGATAGGATTGTAGGGTGGTCCTGCCGGAGGATTGGGCATAGGGGAGTTTGCCGTTGCTCCTGCGAATGGAGAGTAAAAAGCGTATTCCAATGCATCTCCATCCGGATCGGTGGCACTGTGATCAAAATAAAACTCCGCGCCCTGGCAAAGTGAAAGGGGCGGCAACTCGGTAAAGCGTGCTGAGCTGTTATTAGCGCCATTTAGGTCTTCTGGATCCGGAATGGTCGTTGTGAGCGTGCTACCTTGTTGGTCAGATGCTAAGTTATCAATTCCATTTGGACGGCAACAGCGCTGATATGCCAACGTGTAGCCTCCCGCAATTGGGGGTAGGGTAATGGTGATGGTATATTCCGCTCGCTCAATGCAAACTTGCTCAGGAAGCAAATTACACGGATTCTCGAGGACCGGTGGCATGTTGGTAACTACCGCATCATCCAAACTCATCATGTAGGAATCGTAATAATCACCGGTTGCTGTTTCGAAAACCCCTAAAGACGCCTCTTCATCAAATTCTGTTTGCGACTCGCAGTCACGATACACCACGAGCGTAATAACATATTGATTATTGCCGATGTAGTCGTAGAACAAATCCCCACCGACAATATGGTTCGCAACCGCCAAAGAGGCATTGAAAATCAATGCAGTCAGTAAGACAATTCGTGTTATGGCTGATTTGGTTACTCTCAATGCTAAAACGAGTTACTGCTAATACATCAGCAGATACATTATTCTTGGGTTTAACCCTATAATAGTCTTTGGATGGATCGAAAAGGTTGCCTTCTAGAGCTTCATTGCATTACATGTTCCTTCTGTATTGTCCACCAACTTCAAACATTGCTTGAGTAAGTTGTCCCAACGAACAACACTTAACAGCCTCCATCAGTTCGTTGAACATGTTGCGATTTTGAATGGCTGCATCCTGCAGTCCGCGAATCGCCAAACGTGTTTTATCCGATGAAGTACTGTGCAAATTCCCCAGCATTTCAATTTGATACTGCTTTTCATCTTCGGTTGCACGAATCACTTCCTTCGGCAAAATGGTAGGCGACCCTTTCGATGATAAGAAGGTGTTCACACCGATAATCGGGTATTCTCCGTTGTGCTTAAGTGTCTCGTAATAAAGGCTTTCTTCCTGTATTTTACTGCGCTGGTACATGGTTTCCATGGCTCCCAAAACTCCACCGCGCTCTGTTATGCGATCAAACTCACTGAGCACTGCTTCCTCAACCAAATCGGTCAACTCTTCGATGATGAACGAACCTTGCAATGGGTTCTCGTTTTTAGCAAGTCCCAACTCGCGGTTGATGATGAGCTGAATGGCCATGGCCCTGCGCACACTTTCTTCGGTAGGTGTGGTAATAGCTTCATCGTAAGCATTGGTGTGCAGCGAGTTGCAGTTGTCGTAAATGGCATA
>JBKCGW010000436.1:0-1081 GCA_046303175.1 Flavobacteriales bacterium | reverse complement strand
AATACGTTTCATTGCCGGCAAGTTCCCATACAGGCAATTCGCCACGCTCCTTGAAAATTTCCAAGAACGTGATAATCCAATCGCGTGTGCGCTCGGGCTCGAGCTCGCTCATCAGCGGATGATAAGCGCGGAAGGTGTCACACAAGGAAAATACAGTATACCGACGGTATCCCTGCGCGGTGTGTATCTGCTTGTCCTCGCCGCGGAAGCGTCCGTCGACATCGCTCCAAATATTGGGCACTGTATAGCAATGGTAAAGGGCGGTGTAGTAATTGGCAAGCACCTCCGGATCTGTTTCTTGGATGGGTGCTTTAGCGAGCACATTAGTCCATTTTGTTTTCGCCTCATCTCTGTAACGATCAAAATCCCAATTCGCTGCTTCTGCGTTGAGGTTGCGCTTGGCTCCTTCAACGTCCACGCCGCTCAGTCCGACCTTTACTGTGATGGATGAAGTTGGGGCGAAGAGCATGGAGAACACTTGTACCTGTTCCATCACCGTTATTGTCTTTCCATCGCGTTGTTCTTGATACGAAACATCGAGTTGTGTGAAGTCACGGAAGGGCTTCGAGAATACCGCGTAGAAATAAACATGCTGTTCTTCGGCCCAACCCTTCGAGATGCGGTAGCCGGAAATAGCCGTATCACCAATCAGCTGATAGTCGTAGCGCTGCAAATCATCGCGGTGCATGAAATCGAGAAACATGCGGCACGAATCGCCGGGTGATAAAAACGTATATCGATGAATGCCAACATGGTCCGTAGCGGTTAGCTCAGCCTTGATGTTGTAATCGTCGAGCTGCACTTTGTAGTAGCCTGGTTGTGCTATTTCACTGCTGTGCGAAAACTTGCTCTTGTATGCGTCGTTCCATTTGTCGGCGGTCTTGATGCGATGGTTGGTGGGCATCAAAAGAATGTCGCAGTAGTCGGGCACTCCGGTGCCTTGCAGGTGCGTGTGCGAAAAGCCGTAAATGTATTCGTCGTCGTAGTGATAGCCGCCACAACCATCCCATCCCTCCAGCCTGGTATCGGGTGAAAGTTGCACCATACCGAAGGGAACAGTGGCTCCGGGATAGGTGTGTCC
>JBKCGW010000435.1:0-3289 GCA_046303175.1 Flavobacteriales bacterium | reverse complement strand
AGAATGATTTCCTTTTCCTCGGTGCCCAACAAACCATTATCACCTGCATGCGGGTTGAGTCCCAACACTGCGATGCGAGGGCGATTCACGCCAAAATCCTTCACCAAGCTTTCATTCATGAGAAGCAATTTCTCCATGATGCGGTCCTTGGTAATGTGCTGCGAAACCTCCTTGAGGGGAAGGTGACCGGTTACAATACCTACACGCAACGTATCGCTCACAAGGAACATGAGTACCTTTTCAGTATTGGCAAACTTCGCCAAGTACTCAGTATGACCGGGAAAATTGAAGTCTTCGCTTTGAATGGTGTCTTTATTAATCGGTGATGTAACAATTACATCCACCTTGTTACTGGCCAAATCAGCCACCGCAGCCTCTAAACTTTTAAAGGCAAACATGCCTGCTTCCTTGGTAGGTTTTCCAAATTCAACAACACCTTTGAAGTCTTTCCACACGTTGATGAGGTTCACCTTTTTCGCGATGGCCTCACCCGCTGTTGCGATTGTGTTGTATTGAAAGTCTTCCACGTTTACCACTTTCCGATGAGCCTTGATTACCTCGGGATGGGCGTAAATAATGGGTGTGATAGATTCCGACATACGGGGATCTGCAAAAACCTTGATAACGGTTTCCAATCCAACACCATTGATGTCGCCGCATGTAACAGCAACGCGTATTCTTTGCTCACTCATGGAATGCGTATCTAGTTTTAACAGTAATTTTTTTGAATGAAATCATACAGCATACGAACGCCAACACCGGATCCACCCTTGGTGCGATAACCGCTCGCTACGTTGCTGTATGCCGGTCCTGCGATGTCAATATGAATCCACGGATAATACGTAAAATGCTCTAGGAACTTCGCCGCAGAAATCTGTCCGGCATATGCTCCACCTAAATTTTTCAAGTCAGCGATATCGCTTTTCATCTCATCACCATAATCCTTCCACAACGGAAACTGGACAGTGCGTTCCCATACGTGCATACCGCTTTCTGCGAGCTTGTCCATTACGTTGCGCTCCGCAGTACCCATTACAGCGCTCGCATAGGTGCCAATAGCTCTAACGGCCGCCCCTGTCAAGGTTGCCAAATCAATGCACACCTCCGGCTTGTAGTGTTGGGCCCAAACCAACGCATCTGCGAGTATCAATCTTCCTTCTGCATCGGTATTCAACACCTCAACGGTTGTTCCATCGCTAATCGTAATTACATCTTGCGGACACACGGCATTCATTCCGGGTCGATTGTCGGTAGCGGGCACCAAGCCGATAACATGCACAGGCAATTGGTTCTTAGCAACAGCCATCATTGCGCCCACAACAGCCGCTCCTCCACTCATATCACATTTCATCTCATCCATGCTGTTGGGCGTAGGCTTGAGGCTTAATCCACCCGTGTCGAAAACAACACCTTTGCCCACTAGAACGATGGGCTTTTTATTACGAGCCTTCTCCGGCTTGTATTCCATGATTGTGAATGTTGGCGGATCAATGCTTCCTGCATTCACAGCAAGCAAGCCACCCATTTTCTTCGCTTCAATTTCTTTTTTGCCAAGCACCTTCACACTGAATCCCGATTCCTTTCCAACCTTCTGCATCTCCTTGGAAAACTGCACAGCCGTTAGATAAGAAACCGGCTCGTTGATGAGCGTGCGCGCACCCCACGTAGCTTCTACCAAGTTTTGCAACGACTCTGCATCCTTCGCCGTTACATACTTATCCGCAATGTGAATTACACCCATCGCATTCTGGCGCTTCTTTTTGTCTTTGAAGTATTTCAGAAACTGATAATTCGCCAGTGCAACGCCTTCGGCAAGTGCAAGAGACAATTCCTTTTCACCCGTCAAATTTGTGATGCATACTTCCGATGCCTTTGCGCCGTTCAACGAAGCCAGCAACGTTGCTCCTTTCATGCGAAGTTTCTCCAACACCTCAGGTGTTGCAGCTTCTTTCTTAAGTGGCAAATAGTAATTATAGAGACCTAATTCCTGAAGGATTATTACATCCTTCTCCTGATCCATTTCTTTTTTGAAAAACGACAGCTGCTGCTTGTCTAAATCAGTGAGCTTCGAAAGCTCGTCATTGTAGAAAATAGTAATTCCGGATGCATTGAGCAATGTGCTCTTCGCTGCTTTTATCTGTGTCATCGTTGATTGGTCAATTAACTGCTCAAAGGTAAATAGAGCAGAGGGGTTTTTCATGACCCCGAATCATCATTTACCACCAATCGATTTGGTTTCGAGGAGCGCTGCATTCTGCCTCAGGCCTTCCAATCCCTTTCGTTTGAGCGGCGAACGACGCGCCAGTTCAACAAAGACATCTTCGGTCAGGTCTTTCCATTCTCCGGCAGTCATGTTGAGCAATTGTTCACGAGGAGAAAATCGTGGTTCGTTGTTCACCACCGAGAATCGATTCCACGGACAAACATCCTGGCAGACATCGCATCCGAAAATCCAACCATCGAGTTGCGATGCCACATCGCGCGACAATTCGCGTTTCAATTCAATAGTGAAATATGAAATGCACTTGCTGCCGTCTACCACATACGGTTCAACAATCGCCTCCGTAGGGCATGCATCGATGCATGCGCGGCATGTTCCGCAATGATCCGAAACAGGGCCATCGGGCGCCAACTCCAGATCGATTATTAATTCAGCAATGAAAAAAAACGAGCCCTGACGTTTGTGAATGATGTTGGTGTTTTTCCCCATCCAGCCCAAGCCACTTTTCTTTGCCCACGCCTTGTCGAGCACAGGGGCAGAATCAACAAACGCACGTCCATCAATAACTCCGAGCTGCTCGTTTAAGCGTCGCATGAGCTCTTTCAGTTTGTCTTTGATGACCACATGATAGTCTTCACCCCATGCATACTTCGAAACCTTCAGTGCTCCTTCTCCGATTTTGATTTCCGGATTCGGAAAATAATTGTAGAGAAAGGAAACAACCGATTTCGCGCCGGGCACCAGCAAACGCGGATCGAGGCGCATATCGAAATGGTTTTCCATGTAGGCCATTTCGCCTTGCTTGGCTTGCTTCAGCCAAGCTTCCAACTGCGGTGCCTCGTCTTCTAAAAATCCCGCTTTCGATATACCACAAAATGAAAACCCTAAATCCAGCGCCAACCGTTTTATCAATTGCGCATTTGCTTCCGCAGTTAATTCAGCCTGTGTTGCCATCAGAACAATTCTCCGGGGCGATTGCCCTTCAACTTTCCAAGATGTTTATACGCCTGCTCTGTAACCTGTCTTCCGCGCGGTGTGCGCATGATGAAGCCCTCTTGTATCAAATAA
>JBKCGW010000434.1:0-1023 GCA_046303175.1 Flavobacteriales bacterium | reverse complement strand
ACAGAACAAATTCGCAGTAGACATTTTCCGGATTAGGCACTTGGTTGAACGTTGCCGTGAGTTGGTTCAATGCAATGTCGGCTTGAATGTTCATGTATGGACTCATGGAAGTCGCTGTTGCACGCGTGATGGCATAGCCGTTTGGTGCGGTGAATGTTATGCGTTCCACCTCCTTTGCCGGTCGTGCAATAACATACGTTCCAGATCGATCGATATCCAACTTCCAGAGCATCATTTCATCCTCTCGCTTCACAGAGGCCTTGTTGGGTTCGGAAGGAAAGGTGCATTGATCGTTGCGCATCAGCGTGTACTCCTTGCACCCCGTTTCCGCAATGCCGTGCAATGGAATCTGAAAAGTGATAGGCTGCAAGAAAGAAGTATCGCGCGTGAATGCAATCGATACGATGGCGATAACTTCCAGTCGCCTTCCGGATTCATCTTCCGTCAGCAAATTGATGGCCTGCATTTCTTCCGGTGACCGCAACACCTTAACATGACTGTTGGCCACGAATGCCGTTTCATCCACAAAACAGCGCGCCCTCCAACCTTCCCTGTGCGTGAATGTGCTTTCTCTGCGAACCGTCTTGCGTTGAGTATAAGAGTCAGTATACGCTATATGCACATTGGAAGCCGGACTTTCTTCGAATCTTCTATTGACAACTACTATTCGGGTTGTTTCAAGATCGATTTGGTACTCCTTGCATGCCTCGGCAAAATAACCTTGCCGCATCGCCATGACTTCCTGCGCTGCATAACTACTGCCGCAAGAGAGCAACTCAATGGTAACAGATGGTGAAAGCATCAAATCATACGCGACACTCAAAAAGGATGTTTCTGCATCGCCCTTTAATTCAGACTCATCCTGTTCGAATGAGAAGTAGACGTGCAACATGGAATCATCGTTCTCGGTTTGTGCTTGTGTCACTTCAGAAAGCAGCACACAGCATAGCATGGCAATGCAAGTTTTCATAGGAGCAGAGATTTAAAGTGGAGTAAAAGAGACTTCTGCAACTACAACAGGGA
>JBKCGW010000433.1:0-7256 GCA_046303175.1 Flavobacteriales bacterium | reverse complement strand
GGGTAATCGATCCGCTCGATGGCACCACCAACTTCGTGCACGGCATGCCCGTGTGGTGCACAAGCATCGGTCTGTGCGATGGTATCACGCCTATTCTTGGTGTCATCTACGACCCCAATACCGACGAATGCTTCAGCGCGTATCAAGGAGGTGGTGCGTTTCTCAACGGCAAACCCATTCGTGTTTCGCAAGTAAACACCGTGCAACAGTCGCTGCTCGCTACCGGCTTTCCCTACGATGACTTCGGACGTGAAGAGGCATACATCGAATTGTTTCGCAAACTGATTCGAGGCACGCGCGGTCTGCGCCGTTTAGGCAGTGCGGCGCTCGACATGGCGTGGACAGCCTGCGGTCGTGTCGAAGGATTTTACGAATACGGTCTCAATCCGTGGGATGTGGCGGCAGGCGCCATTATCGTGCAGGAAGCCGGCGGCATCGTGACCGAATTCAACGGTGGCGATGATTTTGTTTTCGGCGAAGATTTGGTATGCACCAACGGACATACGCATGATGAAATGCTGCGCATCATCCAAACATACTTCCCATAAAAAAAGGCCCCGCAATGCGAGGCCTTTTCTATCGATTCAATCTTCTTATTCTTTGATGAAACGCACAGCGTGTGTACCATCGGTGAGCACGTGGTAAATACCGCTTCTCCACAATTGTGTTTCGATGGTATGCGTTGATCCTGTGTTCGAATTGGAATACACTACGCTTCCTTGAGCATCCAGCACACGCAAATTACCCAGTGGCTTTTCGCTCGAAATACGAACCTGTTCGCGAGCAGGATTCGGATATACCACCGGCGCATCCATGCTTGAGTCATTTACTCCCATAAAGCAAGGAGCGCAGCTCGAAAAGCAAACGGTTGGCATTGTTACGTCGTTTGTATTGGTTGTAACCGAACGATTGTATCCGCCAAATCCATCATCCGTTCCGCATTCAAATGGAACAACTTCCGCATTGGTAAAGGTGTCACCATTGATGAACTTGAAGAATACTTGTTCATTTTGACCTACTTCTATCGTGGTGCGGTAAACTGCAGGAGAAATCTCCTCCATCGGTGTGGCTGTTGGGGAGAAATTATTGAAAGAGCCCGCTACATGCACACCCATCGGGCTGATCGTTACTTCAGTCATTTCGACGGTGAGTGTAAGAGTCAACGTAGGTACCACCACACAAGCAGCACATTCATTGAAACAAACCGGAGCAATTTCCTCATTCACCGTAGCAGTAAATGCGCGATTGAAACCACCGAAGCCATCCGACACACCACAATCGGCAGGAACCGATTCCCAGGTTGTGCCGTTGATGAACTTGTAGGCTACATCATCACCTGCGTTAACAGCAATAGGTAATTGGTAAATTCCATTGCCCAACGAAATCATGAGTGAAGCAGTTGGATTCCATCCGTTGAATGAACCTGCTACATAAACCTCATCACCTGTTACGGTTTGGTTGGTCATGTCTACTTGAAGTGTTACAATCACTAACGATTGCGGCAAGCAGTCGATGCATTCACCAAAACAAACTACATCGAGCAAGGTGTCGTTCTGTCCGGCCATGAAGCCACGGTTGTATCCTCCGAAACCATTGTCCACACCGCACTCTGCAGGCACAACTTCTTCCGGAGCACCCCACACATTTCCATTCAGGAATTTATAGGCTACGTCACTTCCTGCTTCGATGGTTGTAGTGTATGTGTAAATACCGTCACCATCCGTATCGGTCATTTCGCTGGTACCCGGTGTCCATCCTTGAAAGCTTCCTGCGATATACACGCCATCAGCACTTGCACTTTCATTGCTCATGTTAACCTGGAAGGTTACGTCGATGGTAGTTGGCACAACGATGGGTTCGCAATCGGCACATGAGCCAAAACACAACGGGCCATATACATTCTCAATTTCACCCACCAAAAAAGTACGGTTCATTCCACCGAAACCATCGTCCACACCGCATTCGGCAGGCACTGTTTCAGAAAACGGCCAATCGTTGCCATTCAAGAATCTGAATTGAATAGTGCTGCCCACTTCTGCCTCAAGAATGACCTCGTAGATACCGTCACCATCGGCATCGGTCATGGGGGTAGCAGTCGGATCCCAACCCTGTATTTCGCCCACGAGGTGTACACCATCGGCGCTCACTGTTTCGTTTTCCATGTTCACCAAAAAGGTAACATCGACCATGGTTGGCGTAATGGAACAATCGCTGCAAGAATTGAAACAAACCGGAGGCACTGTGATATTAATTGCACCTGTTTCCAACACGCGATTGTATGCTCCGAATCCATCGGGCAACCCGCACACGCCAGGAACGATTTCAGCACCATCAAACGTATCTCCATTGATGAATTTGTATAGCAGGTTCGCATTCTCGTCTACAGTAACCGTTACTGTGTAAATGCCATCGGCATCGTCGTCGGTCATGGGGGTAGCCATCGCATCCCAGCCTTGGAAATTACCCATTACATGAACGCCGGCAGCGCTTACTATCTGCTCAGTCATATTCACTTGAAGTGTCACATCAATAGTAGGATTGACAATCGCAACGCAATCATCGCACTCAGCATAACAAACGGTTTCCAGTGTGATATCTTCATTTCCGAATTCAACGAAGCGATAGCCCATGCCCATGAAATTAGTTGCACACGCCGTGGGAACTACTTCTGCATCCGCGGCACCCAAACCGTTTTGAAAACGATAATAGATATTTTGATTTGTATCCAGCTCCACAATTGCTGTGTAAATACCGTCGGCATCTGCGTCACTTAAAGGCGCACTAATCAACGCACCAAACTGCGGAACAATCACCACATTGACTCCGTTTGGGCTCACACTTTGTTGCTCCATGTTAACTGCAAACGTGATGTTGGCTGTTGGAGGAGCTGCGCAATTCTCGCAAGAAGCAAAACAAACAGGTCCATATACTACATCAGGAGCAGTTGGAGTTAGTTGACGATTATACCCTCCTACTCCGTTGGGAACACCGCATGCTTGTGGCACAGATTCATCTTGGCCCGGTCCCCAATTGTTACCATTAATAAACTTGAATTGCACACCCACACCCGTTGGTAGTACTTGGGTATATTCATAGATACCATCGCCATCCGAATCGGTCATAGCCGTCGCTCCGGGCTGCCATGCGGGGCTTTGAAAAGAACCTGCTATGTGAACTCCATTGGCGCTTACGGTTTGCCCTTGCATGTTCACCAAAAAGGTAACAGAAGACTGAGCAACCAGAGAAAGAGTGGCAAGGACCATAGCCATGCCGGTAAGTAAAAATCTTTTCATCGAATAAAGGTTAATGGGGACGAATATAAGTGTATTTGTTACACTTAGACTTCAACAACCTTGGTTAGGAATTAATCCTTATCGTAGTCAAAATCGGATGGCATCATGCGCTGGTTTTGACGCAGAAAAATCTTGTAATCCCGAAACTTGTCCTTCACAAAAATCAAAAAGTCATACTGCGAACTCTGAATGAGGAATTCGTCTGAAACGTTGAGGTATGTGATGAAATCATCGAACTGCTCATCGTTGAGAGCGATGATTTCGTAATCGACATACAGACGAAACAGCTCTTTAAGCAATTCACGTTTGCGGTCTTCGTTTTCCAAGTAAGCAACTTCTCGCTTTGACCTTTCGGTGCGGCTGAATTGCTGATACAAAAAGGTGATAGGGCTTTGCACTGCGTTGATGCCACTGAGCATGTAATCCCTTTCGTCGTAACCGAGTTTCGAGATGTCCTCCTGTATTTGTTCCAGGTCGCGGGGTGCAAACACTTCCACTTCCGCCATCATATAGGAGCGTGTATCGAGGTAGAGTTTCAAGCGAAAGTCGCTAGCATATAGCGAATCGGTATAGGTAACATATCGCGTCTGAAAACCCAGTGAGGTGATAGCGAGGGTATCGCCGCGCTGGCATTTCAATTCGAATGATCCGTTTGGTTTACCGAAAGAACCTTTTTTAGTTGTGCGATTGATGACGATAGCGTTGGGAATGGGCTGATCCATTTCGTCACGCAGTTGTCCGCGGATTGTAATGGAAGTGGTATCGCGAACTTGTCCACTCATGCCAACCCATGTCATCAACAAAAAAATGGTTACGAGAAAAGCGTGCAATCTCATCCGTGGCGTTCTTATTTCTTTCTGCTTAGAGCATTGACAAACCTTCCCCATGCATCAGCATCGAGCAAATTGCCTCCGCTTCGGAAGCCGCCATTATAGCGGGCTATCATGGTTGCGGAAGCTTCTGCGTAGGCATCGGCCGATAAGTCGCGTAGACCATCATAACTAGAAACGGAAGCAGCCGTGCGATCGAAGCGGAAGTAATTATCACCGGGAAAATCGAGAGCCAACACTTCGGCCCTCAAACGAGCGGGACTTGGATAAGGAAGGACATTCACAGTTGGAAGCATCACATCCTCCTGCTCCATCCACTGCACCATTGAAATGTGCTTTTGAGTAGTATCGAGCGGGATAACATAGGTTGATCGCTTCAATCCGAGAAAAATAAAATTGAGCGTGTCACCGGCCACAACGGGCAAGGTGAAATAGCCTGTATGATCGGAAAAAGTCCCGCGATTGTCGCTCGAACGAAAAATGGTGGCATATGGAACCGGTATCAGGGAGTCGGTTGCAACGACAACACCCGAAACTTGCAGGATATATCTGGATTGAGCCGAAGCCGAAAGCGACAGCATCAACCCTGCAAATAGTAATATGAATGCACGCATGATTATGGCGCAAATGTAAGCGAGCACGCCAACGGGCAATTCATCCTTCGTTAATGCTTGCCAAAAATCAGTCAAAGCAGGAACCGTTTACCAACTTGCCTATCCATCGGAACATAACCAGAGCAACCAGTAAGAAACTCAACAAGCGCATTGCTTCCATTCGCTTTTCCCAACCGGCTAGTCTCATCAAAAGATAAACACTACCTAGAAAAAACAAACCCAATCCCAGAGGGTTGAACTCCCAACTTTTTAGAAAATCACCTTTCAATAAACTTAGAATGCTTCTTTGAGTGCCGCATGTCGGACAATCACAACCGGTCAAAAACTTGAACGGACATGGCAGCAAATGCTGCTCTACTAGCCACAAACTATCCACCCACCGCATCTGTTTTAACCAGCAGGTTGATGATGTGATTCAAGTCTTGAACAAACGAATCGGCTCGCAATCGATGGAAAAAAGTACAGGCCAATGGCACGAGTTGATAGTCCTCTCCGGTTAGGTAATCATTGGATAACTCCAATTGATTCAAAAAATCGAAATCATATACCGGGTATGCGTCAAAGCAAATGAATGAGTCCATTTGCAAATCGTAGGAGACAGCCAATCGGCCTGCAGATGTTTCAATCCAGAAAAAGGAAGGAACTCGAATCAAATCAGGACGTTCGAGTATTAAATGCCCAAGTGTGTAGTAAGGGTATATTTTGCGTGAAGCGCTGAATCCATTACCAAAAAGCAATTCTTTCAGGTCTTCCATTTTACTTCTTATCTGATCACCCTTAGACTCTGAAAGCATCGTTGAATCTGTAATCCAAGTTTGATGATGATCCAGCCATTGGCACGGTCCCAACTGAAGCTTATAGTCGAATGCTGAAGGTAAATCGAGCACATATCCGGGATAATAATAATCGAGGCCAAATTTTTTGGCCAAATCAATCTCAATCAGCATGGTATAGATTCCCAAACTATCGCGCCTATACTCTTGGTCATAAACACACAGAATGGAAGCCATGCTTCGTTCGCCCATATCGACATAGCTCACTGCAATTAATTGCTCACCCTCATATACCGAAATTTCCATAGTATCGAATTCAGCCCCGAGTCCGGGCGTCAACAAAACACCATCGAGACTTCCATGCACAAACGCTTTAAAGCGATGGGTAATCCCCTTGTACAGTTCCTCTCTTCGACCGTCCCTACAGGGAGTTCCAATACGTGTGGTGAATTTTTCTTTGTTCTTAGCAAAGAGCTTTCGATGACTCTTCCGCATGCGAAAATCAGCCAACGGAAACCTTATGTTCCGAATGCCGTAAACTTTGCTGTCGATGCACACGACCTCGCTTCGATAGACGATACCGTTGCCGCGAAACCATCCGCGCGCAAGCAGGTCGTCATAATCAGCGCGTTTTAACCCGTGAATGGAGGCAGTTTGAACAAGCATCGTAGCTAAAGTAGACAATAGATTCATAAACACCCGAACAATATCGACCAACCCTTAACGCAAGGGTCATACATCCTTAAAAGGCTCATTAAATAAGCACCGCTAATTTGTTCCATCAACTGAATTCGCCATGGCACACAACAATGTAATCATCCGATTTTTCGAAAACGGAGTAATTCAAGAAATGCAATCACGCATTTCAAAGCTGCAGCGTGAAAACAACACAGAGGTACTGTATACGCAAGAAGGAACGCGCATACCCTTGGAAGACTTATTGAGCATCAACGGTTTAAGTTGGCAATAAGTCGAGCGACTTAAAGTATTGGTCGAAATTTCGACGCACTTGTTGCAAAAACCATTTTTTGTGTACATTTGCCTCCTATCTGAAATCTAAAAACATGAAAACAAAGCTGTCTGTACTTATCGTACTCTCCTGTTTTTGTATCTATTCCTCTGCACAGATTAAAGTTCAATCCTATCAGCATGAGATAAGCTGTGACATTGATGCTTTAGCTGATCTTCCTACCATCAATGCCACTTCTCCTGCCGGCAAGGTGAGCATTTCTTACACAGAAAACATCTACTCAGGCGGCTGCTTGGGCACATTGGTAAGAACCTTCACTTACACCGACCCAGCAGGGGCTGATGCTGAAGCGCAACAAATCGTGCACATTACTGATCGCATGCCTCCTCGCCTTCTCGGCGAAGCCCCCAACATTACTACAACTGCTGATATGGTGCCTGAACCGGCACAGTTTGCCGCAGTCGATAACAGTGGTGAATCATTCGACGTAATCTACAAAGAAGTCAAACAAGACAAGCGCATCACGCGCCTGTGGACCTGCACCGATTCTTGCGGCAACGTTGCCCGCAAAACACAAATCATTACACTCGAATAAGTCGTTTCAACTATATCTATTACAGGAACAGTCAGGCTTATGCTTGGCTGTTCTTGTTTATGATTAACTTGCGTTCTCATTAAAACTAATCACGTATGAGTCTCCACGAAATGGGCATTCCCAGTGTCGATTTGAACGATTTCGTTCAAGGCACTGCAGAACAGAAAAAGAAATTTGTTGC
>JBKCGW010000432.1:0-3856 GCA_046303175.1 Flavobacteriales bacterium | reverse complement strand
AGATGTAAACTTCTTCATCATTGCAGTTCCTACCCCCATCAATCACCTCAACCTTCCTGATTTGGGACCGGTTCTTTCGGCTTCACGCACAGTGGGGCAGGTATTGAAGAAGGGCGATTATGTGGTGTATGAGTCGACGGTGTATCCGGGCTGCACGGAAGATGACTGCGTGCCGATTCTCGAAGAATTGTCGGGACTGAAGCGGGTAACTGATTTTAAAGTTGGTTATTCACCCGAGCGTATCAATCCGGGGGATAAAAATAACACCCTGCGCACCATTACAAAGGTGGTTTCCGGTTGCGATGATGAGTCGCTCGAAGAGATTGCTAAGACGTATGAAATTGTAGTTGATGCAGGTACTTTCCGCGCAGCGGGAATCAAAGTAGCCGAGGCTTGTAAGATATTGGAGAATACGCAGCGTGATGCCAACATCGCCATCATCAACGAGTTTTCGATGATCATGAACATGATGGACATCAACACATACGATGTGTTGGAAGCAGCCGGAACCAAATGGAACTTCTTGAAGTTTACTCCCGGTTTGGTGGGTGGCCACTGCATCGGTGTAGATCCATATTACCTGGTGTACAAGGCCAAGAAGCTGGGCTATCACAGCCGTGTAATTAGCAGTGCCCGCTATGTGAATGACGGCATGGGACAGTACGTTGGTAAGCAAACGGTGAAAAAGATATTGGAACAGGGACGCAATGCTCTTGAGTCGAGAGTGCTTGTAATGGGGGCTACTTTCAAGGAAGACGTGAGCGATGTGCGCAACTCGAAGATGGTGGATGTGATTCGTGAACTCGAGTCGTTCAGCATCAATGTTGATGTCATAGATCCGCACGCGGACAGCGACGAACTGAAGCACGAATATGGTTTTGGCTTGGTTGCCGAGGCCGATAAGAATGCCTACGATGCAATTATTTTGGGCGTTGCCCACAAGGAATACAAGAATTTATCGGAAGATCATTTTAAGTCATACCTGCACGAAGGAAAAGGCGCTTTGATTGACTTGAAAGGGTTGTACCGAGGAAAGATGAAGGATTTGAATTATTGGAGCCTTTAATTGGGGACCGGGTACTGAGTACTGAGTACGAGGTACAGAGAAGTTCAAATCTTACGCATTATACCTTTCACCTTACACCCATTATCTGAAACATGAAATTGCTCATCACCGGCGGGGCCGGATTTATAGGATCGCATGTTGTGCGTAGGTTCGTAAAGGCCTACCCACAGTATCATGTCGTGAATTTGGATGCACTTACCTACGCTGGTAATTTGGCCAACCTGGCCGATGTGCAGGATGAGCCGAACTATCGGTTTGTGAAAGGGGATATCACCGACAAGCAATTCATTCGCGACCTATTCATGAATGAGCGATTTGATGGCGTGATTCACCTCGCTGCAGAAAGCCATGTGGATCGCAGCATTACAGGTCCCGACGCGTTTATTCAAACCAACGTGGTGGGAACAGCCAACCTGCTCAACGCAGCAGTAGAAAGCTGGAAGGGCGCTATGGAAGGTAAGCGTTTCTATCATGTATCTACCGATGAAGTATTTGGTTCGCTAGGCGCAGAAGGTAAGTTCTCGGAAACTACTGCATACGATCCCAGAAGCCCCTACAGCGCGAGCAAGGCGTCTAGCGATCATTTGGTGCGAGCCTACGATCATACCTACGGTTTACCTGTTGTTATTAGCAACTGTAGCAATAATTACGGCAGCCATCATTTTCCGGAAAAGCTCATTCCGTTGATCATCAATAATATCAAGAACAAACGTCCGCTGCCTGTATATGGCAAAGGAGAAAACATACGCGACTGGCTGTGGGTGGAAGACCACGCACGCGCCATCGATGTGATTTTTCACAAGGGCAAGCAAGGTGAAACGTATTGCATTGGCGGTAACAACGAGTGGAAGAACATTGACGTAGTGAAATTGCTTTGCAAACTGATGGATGAAAAGCTAGGCCGCGAAGCCGGAGAAAGCGAGCAACTCATCACCTACGTAACCGACCGCCCCGGGCACGATGCTCGCTACGCCATTGATGCAACGAAGCTCAAAACTGAATTGGGTTGGGAACCCACACAGCCTTTCGAAAAACTGCTTTCTGCAACGATCGACTGGTATTTGAATAATGAAGCTTGGCTCGAGCAAGTGACCAGCGGTAACTACCTCCATTATTACGAAGAACAGTACAACCGATAACCATGGGATTTTTCGATAAGTGGAAACCCCAACGCAAAGAGAAACCAATCGACCCGATTGATTTATCGGTTGTTGGTGTCGATATGCACAGCCACTTACTTCCCGGTATCGACGATGGTGCAACGAGCATTGAAGATTCCATTCAGCTCATATTGCATTTGAAGGAAATGGGGTATCGCAAGTTTATTACTACCCCGCACATTTTCTGGGACATGTATAAGAATACTCCTGAAATAATAGCCGACAAGCTGGCTATTATACGGGAGGAAATCAAGAGGCGCGAAATAGACGTCGAGATAGAAGCTGCAGCCGAATATTATTGTGATGAGCATTTCGAGAAGCAAATTGAAAATCAAACCTTGTTGACTTTTGGAAAGAAGAAGTTTGTGTTGTTCGAGATTTCATTTGCTGCCGAGAACGTCAATCTTGGAAGGGCCATCTTCAACATGCGCCTGGCAGGCTATCAGCCCATTCTAGCGCATCCTGAACGCTACGAATACTGGCACGGGAACTTTGAGAAATACCAAAGCATGATTGATAAGGATGTCATGCTTCAGATTAATGTCAATAGCCTAACCGGGCAATACGGACCATCGTGTCAGCGCATCACCGAACGCCTCATCGATAAGGGCATGGTGAGTTTTGTCGGTACCGATTGTCACCACATGGGGCATGTGCAACTCACCCATCAGGCGCGTCAGATGCGTTCCTTGAAGCGTTTGATCGATTGCGGAAGTTTGCTGCATCATGAATTGCTGGATTGATGCAATCATCCCATCTTCGTTTAGTCAACCACCGTGTATTCACTTGAAACATTCTACCTTGTGCACATGATGAGAAAGGTGTCGATTTTATTTCTCTTGTTGATAGCCGGTGTGTGGATGAGCTGCACAAATCGTCGCAAGCCCGACCATACGCCCCCGGCGGAAGTAGTGCAACACGTGAAGCCGGCGTATGCCCGTGGTTTCGACTGGAAGGTGCTGACGGATAGCTCTGTTCAAATTACGTTATTCAACCTGGATTCACCCGGCGATACGCTGCAGGTGATTCATTGGAAGAAAAAAACATTGGAGCGAATTGCCTGCCTGTCTACTACGCATGTTTCTTTTCTCTCTGCGCTGGATTGCCTGCCGATTTTGAAGGGCGCAGGCTTCGCCGATCGCTTGATGGATACAACCGCGAAGCAGTTGTATGAGAAGGGTGAACTGTTGAACCTCACATCGGGCATTGAGCTTGAGCCGGAGGTTGTGTTTGTTATCGAGCCCGAGTTGTTATTCGTTTATCCGTTCGGAGGTAAGAGCTACGAAAAGTTTCTTTCGGAAGGAATCGGTTGTGTGCAGATATCGGAATACCTCGAAATGCATCCGCTCGGACGTGCGGAGTGGATACGTTTGTTTGGATTGCTGGTGAATAAAGAGGCGCTGGCCGATAGCTTGTTTCAGCAAATAGAGCAGCGCTATGTGGCCCTTCGCGATAGTATTGCCAATGGTGTAGACGAGCGTCCCGTTGTTTTTGCGGGTTCTATGGATGGCGACCGATGGGCGGTGCCTTCGGCCAATAGTTACCTGGCAACCTTGATCCATGATGCAGGCGGCAGGTACCTATTCACCGATAGCTCCGCGACCGGCAACCTGGTGCTTCCGTTCGAGAC
>JBKCGW010000431.1:0-2899 GCA_046303175.1 Flavobacteriales bacterium | reverse complement strand
CTCCACCTGCGCCATCGTCGTACCATGCGTTGATCACGTAATAATAACTGTTCGAAAGTGCCAGATTGGAAGCGTGAGTGAACGTGTTCAATCCCACGGGAGTTAGGTTATTGGCGATTGAGGTGAAATCAAGGGAAGGAGAAATACCATAGAGAACCTCGTAATGATTGAAACTGGAACCACCGGGATTGGGGGGTGTCCAGTTTATAGTGACATTACCCCCATCATCCACTTGCAAGCAACTCACATCGGCCTGCAGTTGCGCAACTAGCAACTGCGTGCTTATCAGCAAGAAACAGATACTTACAAGACCTTTCGAAATCACCTCGTTCAATTTTGGCTCCGCATGAACGGAACTAGTTTCCATTTATTACACGCAATTGAAAAAGGTTTGGTTGCATTTGCATGCATGAGTTTTTTCAGTTTGGTGCGCAATTCAAAAATTGACCACCAACTGACTTGTTTGCTGAGTCAACGGAAATTTTCTCAACAATGCATGTTGAAAGTGTACAAACTGTTCCTTTAGATGTCGAACGGATCACTGGGATGCTACCGATAACCTGCCAACAGTTGCATGAAAGTCCTTCATCATTTGATCAACGATAACTGCGGCCGGCAGTAAATCGTGTATCATAGATGCGGCTTGCCCTATTTCCAGTTCACCCTCTACCAAATCGCCTTCAAACATTCCCTTTTTTGCTCGGCCCCTGCCCAGCAGTGATGATAATTCATCGTTTCCGGCACCGCGTGCATACGCTTCCTGCACACGATTGTAGAAGTCATTTTTAATGAGGCGTACAGGAGTTAACTCCTTCAGCGTTAGTTGCGTTCCTCCTTCGGGGGTTTCGATTACAGTCCTCTTGAAAGCCTCGTGAGCCGAAGCCTCTTCCGATGCTACGAAGCGACTGCCTACCTGAACGGCAGAAGCGCCCAATGCAAATGCTGCTGCCATGCTTCTGCCATCGTGAATACCCCCGGCTGCAATCACCGGAATTGTTACGGCATCAACTACCGCAGGAACAAGGCAAAGGGTAGTCGTTTCTTCCCTTCCATTATGTCCTCCGGCCTCGAAGCCCTCGGCCACCACCGCATCGCACCCGGCCTCCTGGGCCTTTTGCGCGAAACGGGAGCTACTTACCACATGCACCACCTTTATTCCTCGTTCTTTGAAGTAAGAGGTGTAGGTCTTGGGGTTGCCGGCAGAGGAAAACACGATGCTCACTCCCTCTTCAACCAAAATACTGATGTGGTCACTTATCTGAGGGTAGAGCAGAGGCAGATTGACGCCGAAAGGTTTATCGGTCGCTGCTTTCGTTTTACGAATCTGGTCTCTCAACACATCGGGATACATGGACCCGGAACCCAAGAGGCCTAGCCCGCCGGCATTACTGACGGCCGAAGCCAATTCCCAGCCCGAGCACCATATCATGCCGGCTTGTATGATGGGATATTGAATGCCAAAGAGCTCTGTTATACGGGTTTTCATAATCTGATTGCGAAAGTTTGAGAGCAAAAATACCATAGCCCATCACCCCATGGTGATCAAAAAAATATTCCATATTTCACATCAATTTCTTTTCGAATATTGGAAAATGCTTCTATTTTAGCCGATTGACGGCTAGAGCCTTAATTATTCAAGCATGAAGAAGTTTATATTCCTGTTCTTGCTCTTTGCCTCGGTCTCCATGTCGGCCCAATATCAATGGGATTACGGTGTGAGATTGGGAGCGGCAAACTACCTTGGAGACATCGGTGGTAAGGAACAACAGCGCCGAGATTATTTCTGGGATATGCACTTAGGTCAAACACGCTATGCGGTTGGTGCCTTTGGTCGCTATAAGTTTTCGAAGCGATTTGCCGTTAGTGCAGGTCTTGACCACTTGCTCATTCAGGATGCCGATCAATACACATCCTACATTCCGCGTCGCACGCGCAATTTGAACTTCCGCAACCGAATGTTTGAACTTTCGGGACGAGCTGAATTCACTTTATGGTACGACAACGACGTTGGCAACAGAGGTTTTTATAACCCTGATTACAAATTGTATGCTTTTGCAGGTTTAGCTGCCTATTTCAGCAACCCACAAGCCCGTTTGGTGTATGATGAAGCAGAAAAGGAATTGGCGTATAGTCTGGGTGGAGACACCGCCAAATTGGTTCCCGGTGAGTACGTCAATGATATTTGGTACGATTTACGACCTTATCGAACGGAGGGCTCAACCTACAGCAATTTCGGCTTGGCTATACCAATGGGTATAGGCATGTACTTCACATTCAACAAAACATGGCGTATTGGCTGGGAAATTTGTTGGAGGAAGACCTTCTCAGATTATCTCGACGATGTATCGACGTACTATAACAAGCCTTCTCCTGATAATGCTTCTACCTATGATTTAGCGCTTGCTTTACAGTCGCAGACTTATCAGCAATTGTTGGACGAACAAAACGCATTGCTTCGTTTTGAAGAAGGCAATCCAATCTATGAGGATATCTTCCCTGTGATGTCGCTGAATGACTTCCGTTATCAACCGCAAAACGAGACTACACCGGACGCATTCCAATCAACACGCGGCTTGCACGATCCATCAAATCCACTCGCACGTAAGGATAATTACGTTACCTCTCAAGTTGTTGTAACGAAGCTTGTCCGCGGACGTTCGAAGTTTTACAAGAGCAAATACAGCTGGGTGAAAAACCGCGCTACTGTGCGCAGATCACGAGCTAAGTTCTAAATCTTCTATAAAGAATTGAAAAGCGGTCATTGGGCCGCTTTTTTTTTGCTCAGAATTCACGAATGGTTTGTGTTGAGCCACGAATTCACGAATGAGGATAGTTATAGGACACGAGTTCACGAATGGTTTGTGTTAAGCCACGAATTCACGAATGAGGATAGTTATAG
>JBKCGW010000430.1:0-2587 GCA_046303175.1 Flavobacteriales bacterium | reverse complement strand
TGCAGTTGGTTCACCAAAGGCAACCTCAGTAGCACAAGCTACAGTGTAGTTGGCAGGAACGAAAGTGAACTCAGGGTCAGTAGAGTCAACTACGTTGATTGTCTGAGACACCGTCTCTGATTCATTACCACAAGCATCAACCGCTTTCCAAGTGATGGTGCGGCTGTATGTGTTACCACACGCTTCAGTAGTTACATCCGATACTACAACCACTTCTGCATCGCTGCAAGAATCGTTGGCAGTAGGAGCAGTGAACTCAGGTGTTGCAGGACACTCGATGTTCGCATCGGCACCGGCAGCGCTGATAGAAGGCGCAGTATTGTCAACTACAGTGATAGTCTGCGATACGGTCTCAGAGTAGTTGCCACAAGCGTCATACGCAACCCATGTTTGAGTGCGGGTGTATGAACCTGCACACTCTCCTTCGAGGGTTTCATCGCTGATGAGTTCAACAACTGGATTGCTGTCGCAATCGTCGCTAGCAGTAGGAGCAGTGAACTCAGGTGTTGCAGGACATTCGATTGCAGTGCTTTCGCCTGCAGCGCTGATGGTTGGTGCAGTTTCATCAACCACAGTAATGGTTTGAGAAACTTCCTCAGACATATTTCCGCAAGCATCTTGTGCTGCCCACACAATAGTGCGTGCATAGGTTCCGGCGCAAGGGCCATCAACCGTTTCATCGCTTACAACGATGATAGCAGGATTGCTGTCGCAGTCGTCAGAAGCAGTTGGTTGAGCAAATACAGGCTCACTTGGACAAGTGATAGTAGTGTCACCGCAAAGCAAGCTGATGCTTGGAGCGGTGATATCTACCACAGTAATGGTCTGAGAAACATTCTCAGATCGGTTGCCACAAGCATCATCTGCAGCCCAAGTAATGGTGCGGCTATAGGTTCCTGCGCAGTCACCGTCATACGTTACATCTTCAATAACGATGACTTCAACTTCGCTGCAATTGTCAGTAGCAGTTGGTGCTGTGAATTCAGGAGTTGCAGGACAATAGATAACAGTGCTTTCACCCGCGGCGGAAATTACAGGAGCAACATTGTCAACTACAGTAATAGTTTGTGTTGCAGTAGATGTGTTACCGCAGTTGTCGGTAGCTGTCCAAGTGCGAATCGCTGTGTAAGAGCATTCGGTTTCTTCTGAGCCGCAAACAAGTGCACCAGAGTTTTCAGTGCCTTCGTGGAAGCTCAAGTTGATGGCTTCCATAGCAGCAGAAAGTTCAATATTGGTGTAGGTTGAGCCGCAGCCACCGATGGCGTCATTGGCAATAGCAATTACTTGATTAGCCGTCATTCCAGCGAAGGTCCCACTAGCAAATGGCAAGTCGCCCAAGTTGATGTCAGACCCTCCAAATGTTTCATCATAGGCGTCAAAGGTTACATTCAACACAGCTGCTGCCAATTGATCTGCAAAATTGTTGCTGTAAATGTCAGCGCTAGGATTTATTGTATTTCCTGCAGGAAGAACAGCGGCGCCGCCACCGGAAGGAATGTAGTCTTCAATTGCTTGTGCATTGGTGAATGTAAATGAACCAATTTCACATCCGATAGTCAATCCGCTAGGGAATGCCGCATCGAAATTGTTGTCACGGTATTGGCCTGGTGTACTGGCAGAAGTTGATCCCCAACCACCTTTAGAATAGGTTGTGTATTCACAACCACCGAAGCTTATGATTTCATCTTCGTAGGACAGTGATACATCGCTATCACAGTTGTCTGTTGCTGTTGCTTGCTCGAAGTTGACTCCGTTACCGCAGCTTACTTCGCCATTGGTCAAAGCGTTGATAACCGGATCAGTAGTGTCTGTCACAGTAATCGTTTGTGAAACGGGTGCAGATTCGTTACCGTAGTTATCTACTGCCTTCCAGGTAATGGTGCGGCTGTAGGTGCCTTCGCATGAACCTTCTGTTGTGATATCAGAAACCTCTACTACTGTCGCTTCACCACATACGTCATCGGCTGTTGGAGCAGTGAATTCAGGTGTTGCAGGACACTCTATTGTAGCATCTGCGCCTGGAGCAGAAATGGTCGGAATGGTGGTGTCCACAATTGTGACAACCCACTCACAGGTTGCGTTATTAAATTCAGCTACTTCGTAGCAGGCTAATTCAGGTTGAGCATCTTGCTCACCGGTTACAACCCACTCGCATGATTCGTTATTGAATGTTGCGTTCTCCCAGCACTCGATGCTTGGCTGCTCAGGCTGTTCACCTGTTACATCCCAAGAGCAAGAAGAGTTGTTGAATGTTGCATTCTCCCAGCACTCGATGCTTGGCTGTGCAGGCTGCTCGCCGGTTACATCCCAAGAGCAAGAAGAGTTGTTGAATGTTGCGTTCTCCCAGCACTCGATGCTTGGCTGCTCAGGTTGTTCACCTGTTACATCCCAAGAGCAAGTTGCGTTATTGAATGTTGGGTTCTCCCAGCACTCGATGCTTGGTTGCTCAGGCTGCTCACCTGTAACATCCCAAGAGCAAGTAGAGTTGTTGAATGTTGCATTCTCCCAGCACTCGATGGTTGGCTGCTCAGGCTGTTCGCCTGTTACATCCCAAGAGCAAGTTGAGTTTTTGAATGTTGCATTCTCC
>JBKCGW010000429.1:0-1728 GCA_046303175.1 Flavobacteriales bacterium | reverse complement strand
ACAACGGCAGCCAACAGCATTGTATCTCCTTGTCTTACCACCACAGAGCCGTTGGCCTGTTTAGCAAGTTTGCCGGTTTCAATCGTCACCGGACGACCATCTCCCAAGTCTATGGTTTGGGTTACCAATTCGTAGTTCATTTCTTCTTTTTTCGGATAAAAAACGTCGGTTAAAAAAAACGCGAAAAGGCAATTGTGTTCAATTGCCCTTTCGCTTGCGCAGTTTGCGCCATATTATTTGCGGAGATCAAGCTCTTTAACAATAGCACGATAGCGGGCAATATCAGTCTTCTGCAAGTAGTCGAGCAAGCTGCGACGCTTACCTACCAAACGAATAAGGCTGCGCTGAGTACCAAAGTCCTTCTTGTTCACCTTCAAGTGTTCAGTGAGGTGGCTAATGCGGTATGTGAACAATGCGATTTGACCTTCGGCCGAACCGGTGTCCTTTTCAGATTTTCCGTGTTTCTTGAAAATCTCTTGTTTCTTTTCTGTTGTAAGATACATGCTAATACTTATGTAAGTGATTGTTATGTGATTCCCTCGTGCCGAACGATTTCGGTTTTTGAGGGGTGCAAATGTACGCATGCAAGGGGCGTTTGAACCAAACTTTGTGAAGTTTTTTTCTGTCCGATGCAAAATAACTTCATTGCACCTACTTTCGCGCCTCCAAAAATCAACTTATTTCTAATAACCATGAAAAAATTCATCTTGTGTTTGGTTGCTTGCGGCAGTATGCTGAGCAGCTGCGAACAGAGCAAAGTAAGCAATGTTAAAATGAAGGACCAGCGCGACAGCCTAAGCTATACAATAGGTCTCAGCATTGGAAGCAGCTTCATGCAGAGCGAGTTAACCGACCTTAACTATGATCTTCTTATCAAAGGAATGAAAGATCAGAAAGACAGCACAGGTGCCATGGAATTGCAAGAGGCAGAAGCATTCATCCAGGAAGTGATGATGAAGAAGCAGGAAGCAAAGGCTGCAGTAGACAAAGAGGCCGGCGTAAAGTTTTTGGCTGATAACAAAAGCAAGCCCGGGGTTATGACTACTGCGAGCGGATTGCAATATCAAGTAATGTCTGAAGGAACGGGACAAAAGCCTATGGCCACAGACATGGTAACTGTGCATTACCACGGAACCACCATCGACGGAACAGTGTTCGACAGTTCAGTAGATCGCGGTGAGCCTGCTTCATTCGGTCTGAATCAAGTTATTCCGGGTTGGACGGAAGGTGTGCAATTGATGAGCGTTGGAAGCAAGTACAAATTCTTCATTCCTGAGAATCTTGCTTACGGTGCTCAATCACCTAGCCCGGTTATCAAGCCCTACTCGACTTTGATATTTGAAGTTGAACTCATCAGCATTGATTCAGCAGGAAAAAAATAATTAGGTAAGCTGTTAGCAAAAAATCGACGGCAGGGTGAATTTCTAATTTTACATTTGCCGCCCGCTTTTGATTAGGGCAGACTATTTGACAGCAAAAACCGAATGGCTTGCCGATTGTTATAAGCACAATTGATTTTAAATTAAACAGATATAAAAATGGCAACACAAATCACGGATCAAAACTTCGCCGAACTGGTTCAAAACAGTGATAAGCCTGTGATGATTGACTTTTGGGCAGAATGGTGTGGACCTTGCCGCATGGTAGGTCCTATCGTTGACGAAATAGCAACCGACTACGAAGGAAAAGCTGTAGTAGGTAAAGTAAACGTTGACGAAAACCCTGAAA
>JBKCGW010000428.1:0-5501 GCA_046303175.1 Flavobacteriales bacterium | reverse complement strand
GTTTTCAATATTGTTAAACATCACAGTTATACTATCGGGCGATTTGCTTTCTTCCATGATGAGGTAGCGTCGCAGATCCACGATAATTTCCAATGGATTGATGTTCACCGGACATGCTTGTGTGCAAGCGTTGCATGTTGTGCAAGCCCAAAGTTCCTCTTCCGTGATATAATCGCGAAGCAATGTTTTTCCGTCGTCGTTCCATTGCCCTTTGTTTGCATCGATACACTTGCCAACTTCCTCCAATCGATCACGCGTATCCATCATGATTTTGCGTGGCGACAAAAGTTTACCGGTTTGATTGGCCGGACATTCGGAGGTGCATCGGCCGCATTCAGTGCAGCTGTAGGCATTCATGAGATTGACCCATGACAAATCAAAAACATCTTTCGCACCAAAGCGGGTAGGCGTGCCATCGGTGGCCGGCGCAGGCAGGCTGGGATCCAACATGAGCTTAACCTCGTTTGTTACCGATTCCAAATTGTTCAACGTACCTGCGTTTTGAAGTTTGGAATAGTAGGTATTGGGAAAAGCAAGTATGATGTGCAAGTGCTTCGAATAGGTCACGTACACGATGAATGCAAGAATTCCAATGATGTGAAACCACCAGCAACTGCGCTCAATCAACACAAGTGATTCGCTCGAGAAGTTTTCGAACATGGGAACAAGGAGTTGTGAAACCGGAAAGCTTCCTGCCTGCACGTAATGATCTACTCCGCGCGATTGAAGAATGGCATCACCTGCGTTCATTGTCAAAAATGCAGACATCAAAAGTATCTCCGCAATCAAAATCAGATTGGCATCCGTGCGAGGCCACGAGGTCATTTCGCGCATCCAAAATCGCTTGATGCGCATGATGTTTCTGCGCGAAAGGAAAACGATACACGCAACTAAAACGAGTGCTGCAAGGATTTCGAAACTACCAATTAAGAAATCATAGAATCCACCTAAAAACGAAAATATACGGTGGTGTCCCGTAATACCATCCAACAGGATTTCAAGCAACTCAATATTGATGATGATGAAGCCGGCGTAGAGAATGAGGTGCATGAACGCTACAAATGGACGCGTGAACATTTTGCCTTGTCCTAATGCTACGCGAGCCATCGTTGACCATCGCTCGCTGGATGCTCCTTCGATTTTGATGTCACGACCTAAGAGTATGTTACGCTTCACAAATGAAAAGCGCTTGAAAGCAAAAAAACTTGCAGTTGCCAGCAATAGGATGAAAAGAAGTTGTGCTATCATTTTTATTCGTTATCGTTCAACAGACGATGCTTGTGTTTTATGCGTGTATCATGTCTTCGCTTCCCGCAAAGAGTGGTCGGTCGGCCATCAGAGAGTTGACTTTCTTGCTCACTTCATTTAGCACAGCCGATTGGTTTGCATTCATCAGCGCCTCGTCAATCAAGCCCGCTACGATTTCCATGTCTGACTCAATCATTCCGCGTGTGGTGATTGCCGGTGTACCAATGCGAATTCCGCTGGTAACCATCGGCGATTTATCATCGAACGGAACCATATTTTTGTTGACCGTAATGTGCGCTTGAATGAGTGCTGCGTCGGCTTCTTTACCTGAAATTCCTTTGTTTCGCAGGTCGATTAGGAAACAGTGATTTTCTGTGCCACCGCTTACAATTTGATAGCCGCGACTTTGAAGAGCTGAGCACAGTGCGCTCGAATTGCTAATCACTTGCTGGCCGTATTGCTTGAAAGAAGGATCCAATGCTTCACCGAATGCTACTGCCTTTGCTGCTATAACATGTTCGAGAGGCCCGCCTTGCATTCCGGGGAATACACCGCTATCCAACAGAGAAGACATCATGCGTAAATCACCTTTGGGTGTTTTGATGCCCATCGGATTTTCAAAATCATTTCCCATCATAATTACGCCGCCGCGCGGACCACGGAGTGTTTTGTGCGTAGTAGTGGTCACGATGTGGCAGTGATGCAGTGGGTTGTTCAGTAAACCGGCAGCAATCAATCCGGCAGGATGCGAAATATCGGCTAGCAATAAAGCACCTACTTCATCTGCAATGGCTCTGAAGCGAACGTAGTCCCAATCCCGACTGTATGCACTTGCTCCGCAAATAATCATACGAGGCTTTTCGCGATGCGCGATCTCAGCCACCGTATTCATGTCAATGCGTCCGCTTTCTTTATCAACGCCGTAGAACGTTGCGCGGTAAAGCTTGCCGGAATAGTTCACCGGTGAACCGTGGGTGAGGTGACCTCCTTGAGAAAGATCCAGTCCTAAAATGGTATCGCCGGGCTTGAGGCATGCCAACATGACAGCACTGTTTGCATTGGCGCCTGAGTGTGGTTGAACATTGGCCCAACACGCCCCGAAAAGCTCTTTTAGTCGGTCGATGGCAAGCTGCTCGACTTCATCTACTATTTCGCAGCCTCCATAATAACGCTTAGAAGGAAGGCCTTCCGCGTATTTGTTCGTCAATATACTACCCATGGCTTGCATCACTTGCTTGCTTACGAAATTCTCGGATGCAATCAGTTCGATGCCATGACGCTGGCGGTGGTATTCTTTGTCGATGAGGTTAAAAACAGCAGTATCTCGCATGGGGTATATTTTGATGTTGCGAATGTACGGCTGAGCCTTCGTACACAAAAAAGGCTAATTCAACTTAATGCAACTTTCCGACTGTATTTTTGACCATCTCATTTTGCACTATGAAACAACGACTTCTGCAACTTTTCCTCGCTCTTGCAGGCTTCATACTATGTGTGTGCGTCAACGCCCAAACACCCGTTGCGGTTCGCGTAAATGGCCTTCAGGCGCCAACGGTAACTATAATCGTAGAGTATTTTTCAGAAGACAACTGGAAAAATTTACACACTATAAAAGATCCCCAAGCAGGAACTTATACAGGTAAGATTACTTTTCCACACGATGGACAGTATCGCTTTCGTTTTTCGAGCGATCCGAAGCGCTGGTGCGAGTTTTTAATTGTTAGAAAGGATATACCCGCTGAAGGAATTAACATCACTCTCGAGTATATGCAACTCAAAGGACTTCCTGTAAAGCTTTATGAGTCCAACGAACAGAATGCGTACATGGAGATTATACCCAAATTCAATGAGGTGAGTATGAACCGTGATTCACTTGATCGATTTGGTTTGCAGTATCAACTAAGAGAACAGGCATTTGCGCAAGCTTGCGCGGACATTGCAACGAAATACCCGTCAACATTTACAGCCGACTTACTTGCGAAGGCGGCGCCTGCACCGATATACAAGGGCGATGCTGCGTTTTCGCAAAATGCCGATTCACTTACGAAGTACACGGCAATGCATGTAATGGATGGCATGCCTATACAGCATCCGGATTTGTTTCATCACATAGCATTCATTCGGAGAATCAACATCGCATATCAATATTTTGAAAAGAACAAATTACCTGAACCCTACATCGATGCGTTGATGAAGAAGTCGCTCGTTAGCGAAACGATGACAACGTATATGTTCAAGTTCTTGCTCGATAAGATGATTACGTTTCGAAACGAGCCGGGGTTGAGCTACCTCATTACTTGGTATGCCGACGATTGCACGGAGGAAGGCCACATGGAAGAGAACACGAAGAACTTGTTGACGGCTTTGGATAATTGCAAGCCGGGAAAAACAATAGAGTTCTTAACTCTACCTGATGCGAATGGTAAGATGATTTCGAGCAAGAAAGTGTTTCAGGAGAATAAGGTTACCATTCTTCTTTTTTGGAGGGCCAACTGTTCGCATTGCAAGGAGTTTGAACCCAAATTGGAGGAGTATTATGCACAGTATCACAGCAAGGGTTTGGGTGTCTATGCTATAGGAACCGACAAAACACAAGAAGAGTGGTTGGCTCAGGATAAGTTGAACGAATCGCCATGGCCAAGTGTCTTTTTAGCGTTCGATCAGCGTAAGGATTTCAATAAACGTTTTCCTGTTCCGAGCACGCCCACGTTGCTTGCTGTAGATTCCAAGGGTGTGGTGCTTAAGCGCCTTATTACACGCAGTAAAATTGAATCTGAAATAAAGGAGCTACTCGGATTATGAATCGACTTTCCGAGGAAACCAGTCCGTATCTCCTTCAGCACAAAGACAATCCCGTGCATTGGCATGCATGGAATGAAGATGCTTGGTCACGAGCTCGTAATGAAAACAAACTTGTTCTGGTTTCAATCGGATACAGTGCTTGCCATTGGTGCCATGTGATGGAGCATGAAGTGTTCGAAGATTTTGAATGTGCCGAGTTTATGAATATGCGCTTTGTGTGCATCAAGGTCGATCGAGAAGAACACCCGGATGTCGATAGCTGGTTTATGGATGCTGTTCATCTCATGGGAAGCCAAGGAGGTTGGCCACTAAATGTGTTTACCCTGCCCGATGGCAGACCTGTTTTTGGAGGTACATATTTCCCAAAGGCTAACTGGATGAACGTATTGGAGAACCTTCAACATGTGTTTCAATCCGATCCGGATAGCGTTTTCCAATATGCCGAAAAATTGAGAGTGGCACTGAATCAATTGAATGCTCCGCAAGTGTCGAACGACCTCTTACCTTCCATGGACGATGTCCGAAAATTAGTTTCGGAATGGACAAAGACCTTCGATTTAATGAATGGCGGATCCATGCGCGCGCCGAAATTTCCAATGCCAAGTAATTGGGAATTGCTGCTGCACATGGGAATACTGGAGAACAATTCACCCGCGTTGAATCACGTGCAACTCACGCTCGATTGCATGGCCATGGGAGGCATCTATGATCAATTGGGTGGTGGCTTTGCGCGATACAGCGTGGACGGTGAGTGGAAGGTTCCGCACTTCGAGAAAATGTTGTACGATAACGCACAATTGGTGACCCTTTATGCGCAAGCCTATCGAGTATTTCCATCTGTTCTTTATGGAAATGTGGTCGATGAAACACTTTCGTTTATTAAACGCGAATGGTCCTCACCGGATGGCTTGTATTATGCCGCGCTTGATGCCGATAGCGATGGAGTGGAGGGCAAGTACTACGTGTGGACAGAGGGTGAGTTTGAGGATGTATTGTCTGAGGATGCTGGTTTGTTGAAGCGATATTATGGTGTTGGATCCCATGGTTTTTGGGAACATGGGAATAGTGTTTTGTGCACGCGTCTTTCAGATGAAGAATGGTGTTCGAATGTTGGACTAGAGGTTAATGAGTGGCTTGCGAAGCTTGATGCCGGAAAAAAGAAATTGCTCGGGCACCGACAATCACGCAACAAGCCTGCAACGGATGATAAGTGCATTGCTTCTTGGAATGCAATGCTGGTGAAGGCATTTGCCGAAGCTTCAAAGATGAAGGGGAGGAAACACTTTCTCAAGGATGCGGAGAAGTTGATAGAGGCAATGGTAAAGCATCTCATGCACGAAGATGGATTGTTGCTCCATGCTACCACGAAGGGAAAGTCGATGAGCGGATTTTTATTGGAAGATCAAGTGTTTTTTGCGGATGCATTAATATCTGTATACGAGGCAGGAGGA
>JBKCGW010000427.1:0-1785 GCA_046303175.1 Flavobacteriales bacterium | reverse complement strand
GTTATCCATTTTCATCGTCTTCGTCAATACTCTTTTCTCTCAAGCACCGGCACTCATTCCTTACCAGGCTGTGGCGCGCGATGCTTCGGGGCAGGCGTTGAACGGTGCTACTATCAATGCCCGTTTCACCATTCACGATGGCGCATCAACAGGTAGTACAGTATGGCAAGAAGTGCAGACAGTGACTACTTCCGGTTTGGGATTGTTTACCGCGCAGCTTGGAAGCATTGTTTCTCTGAATTCCGTGAACTGGGCGAATGGCAGCAAATTCTTGCAAGTAGAAATTGATTTGGGACAGGGTTTTTTGGATCTAGGCACGCAGCAGATGCTGAGTGTGCCGTATGCTTTGCATGCGGGTTCGGTAAGCTTGAATGTGAGTGCTGCGGGTGATACACTCTTCGTGGGCAATGAAGAATATGTAATTATCCCGGGTATTAGCGCTGCCAATTCGAACGGTGCCGGCACAAGCACTGCCGAGCACACCTGTGGCACACTCAACGTGCACAATCCTGATCTCACTTACGGCAGCATGACCGACCAGGAAGGCAACGTGTACAAAACGATTGTGATTGGCACGCAAGAGTGGATGGCGGAGAACTTGAACACGAGTATTTATCGGAATGGAGATGCGATAGTGACTGATCTTGACAACTCTGCTTGGGGGGCAACTACTTCAGGAGCTTGGTCTTATTACAACAACGATGCGAGTTACGCGTGCCCCTTTGGCAAGTTGTATAATTGGTTTGCGTGCACCGATGCTCGAGGACTTTGTCCGACGGGCTGGCATGTGCCGAGTGATGCGGAGTGGACGACGCTGACGAATTTCTTGGGAGGATTGAGTGTGGCAGGCGGTCCATTGAAGTCCACAGGGACAGCAATAGATTCGAATGGATTGTGGACTTCACTGAATGTGGACGCAACCAATAGTAGCGGGTTTTCAGGGCCACCTTGCGGCTACCGAAACGGCATTGGTGTTTTTGGAGCTATGGGGGTTCAAAGTTACTTGTGGTGTTCAACGCAAAGTGTTGCCTTCGGAGGATGGGTGCGCGTTCTTTTTGATAACAATGGAACAGTAGCTCGAAGCAGTAACTATAAAGAAAGTGGTTATTCCGTTCGTTGTGTGCGGGATTAACTTCGCAAAGCACAGACAACTATGATAATGATTTATCTTATTAGGAGAGGGTAGTCCCTTCCCGTGAAGAACGCTTGTGCCAAAGCAATGGGGCTGTGTGATATTGCAACCCATCCCCCGGCCCCTTCCCAAAGGGAAGGGGAGATCCTACTCGCGAGCTGACTCAGGCCTCACCCCCAACCCCTCTCCAGAGGAGAGGGGAGCACCTCCTAGCTAGTGGTATGCTTAGGAAAAAAAAGCAGTTTCTGACCTTTGCTTTTGAAATGCGCAATAACTGCGCGAAGGGAATTCCCCTTCCCTTTGGGAAGGGACTAGGGGATGGGTTGTTCGCCCAACACCTGCACTCAGCATTGGCACAATTAACATGTGCCAGAAGAAGTGCCCTTACCTTCACTCGCCCCTCGCCATTCGTCCCTCGCCATTCGCCCCTCGCCCCTCGCCCCTCGCCCTTCGCCCCTTTTACTATCTTCGCGCAAACCACAACCCCATGCGTTTTTTAATCGTCCTCCTCTTGAGCGCATCACTTCTTCGCGCGCAATCACACTACACTGAATTTTATCCGACCTCGGCCGAGGGCAAGCCGGAGTGGGTGCAGCTGTTGCACAGCCAAGAACCGAACTACTACGAAGTGGTGGCGGCTTATCAGGAGTATT
>JBKCGW010000426.1:0-16755 GCA_046303175.1 Flavobacteriales bacterium | reverse complement strand
ACGGCAAGGTGACTGTAATCTTAGATGATCAAATCAATGCTAAGACAAAAAAAATTGATTTATTAAAAGCTGCATCCATTGACCCTCTGTTTCTCGCAGACATCAATGAGGTTCATGATGACTTCGATGCTATTGATTCAGATTCATTGAAGTCATGAAAAAATGGTCAATTTACAGAGCGAACCTTGATCCCGTTATAGGTTCGGAGCAAGGTAAATCGAGACCAGTGCTCGTTATTAGTGAAGATGAAATAAACGAACTACTTAACATCGTTAATGTCTTACCGATAACTACCCGTAAAGCAGGAAGGACAATTTACCCCAATGAGGCGCTCATTCCAGCCAACAACTTCGGAGTGCATCAAGAGTCCGTAATCCTGTGCCATCAAATACGAACGCTTGACAAGAAAAGACTCTCATCACTCTATGGTCAAGTTACGGACACAATCAAGCAAGCGGAAATTTTAGACGCTTTGTGTTTTCAATTAGGAATCCCTCGCTAGTTCATGATGACCTGCTCACTATAATCCTACAATCCTGCATTCCTAATGCCTAGGCATCAGGTAATGACGCTGATGGCCTGCGCAATCACCGCCAACGCCTCGTCAATCTCGTCATCGCTAATCGTGAGCGGTGGCGCAATACGAAACGACCAAGGACAGGATAGAAACCAGAAGGTAATGATACCATGCGCAAGGCAATACTCAACCACATGCCGCACGTGGTCCTCACTCGGCATGTCGATGGCGAAATAGAAGCCGCGCTGACGCACTTCTTTAACATGCGGAAGGCCCCGTAAAAAGGTCGCAATGCGCTGGCCTCGGCTTTCAATGGGAGCAACAAAGTTTTCGCTATTGAAGACCTCCAAGCACGCCGCAACACCTGCGCATATGAGCGGATGACCTGCAAACGTGCTAATGTGCCCGAGCATGGGGTCGTGTGTTAGCTGCGCCATGTGATCACGCGAGGACACAAAACAACCTACAGGCACGCCACCTCCGAGTGCCTTTCCCAGCACAAGAATATCGGGCACAATGCCGAATTGCTCGAAAGCAAACAATGTCCCTGATCTCCCCATGCCACATTGAATTTCATCGAGAATAAGCAAAGCACCTGTTTCATTGCATCGATTGCGCAATGCTTGCATCCATGCAATATCCGGAATCCGCACACCTGCATCGCCTTGAATGGTTTCTGCAATGACACAAGCCGTTTTAGGTGTGATTCGTTCCAAGTGGCTCATTTCGTTAAAGCCGATGAACTCCACATCGGGCAGTAGCGGTCGAAACGTGGACTTTTTCTTTTCGTTGTAACTCACGCTCATGCTGCCATGTGTGTTACCGTGGTATGCGCCCTTGCAAGCGATGAGTTGTGTTCGACCCGTAACACGTTTGGCTAATTTCAAAGCGGCTTCAATGGCTTCGGTGCCGCTGTTTACGAAATAACAGGTATTGAGTGATTCAGGCAAGATGCCAGTTAGAAGCGCTGCAGCTTTTTTTTGCGAAGCCTGCAAATACTCACCGTACACCATTACATGCAAGTGCTTCTCTATTTGTTCGTGTAATGCTTGCTTGATGAACGGATGTCCATGCCCCAGATTGTTTACGCCAATACCCGAAATAAAATCCATGTAACGCTTTCCATCCGTTGTATAGATGTAAACTCCTTCCGCGCGTTCGACCTCAAGTCCAAACGGAAAGAGTGTGGTTTGCGCGAGACCTAAATCTAAAAGAGGAGTTGGCACAGGAGGAATGTGAGTTTTGAAGTGCAAGTATATGGGAAAGGATTGCAGGATTGTAGGATTGCAGGAGTGCAGTGGCCAACTTTCAACCTTCAACCTTCAACGTTCAACTTTCAACCTTCTTTCGATATATTGCGCTTCAATCACCACAACTATGGAAAAAAAGCAATTGGGTTTTTGGGAAATCTGGAACATGAGTTTCGGGTTTATGGGTATACAGTTCGGCTGGGCTTTGCAAATGGCCAACATGAGTTCCATCTACGAATTTCTGGGGGCCAAGCCCGATGAGATTCCGATGCTGTGGCTTGCTGCGCCGCTTACCGGACTCATCGTTCAGCCCATCATCGGTTACATGAGCGACCGCACATGGCATCCAACCTTCGGCCGTCGACGTCCGTACTTTTTCATTGGAGCCGTGCTCAGCTCGATTGCACTAGTGATGATGCCCAACTGCAGCGAACTATGGATGGCTGCGGGATTACTTTGGATACTAGACTCCTCCATCAATATTTCCATGGAGCCTTTCCGTGCCTTTGTGGCCGATAAGCTTCCCGAAAACCAGCGCACCTTCGGATTCAGCATGCAAAGCTTGTTCATCGGATTGGGCTCTGTAGTGGCAAGCGCGTTGCCCTGGATCTTCACGCATTGGATCGGTGTACAAGACAGCGCTGATCACGTGGGTATTCCGTCGAGCGTGAAGTGGAGCTTCTATATTGGCGCTGCCGCGTTCTTCCTGTTTGTGTTGTACACCATTGTAACGACCAAAGAATATCCGCCGCAAGAAATTCCTGCACGCGAAAAAGTCGCTGAACGCAAACGTGGCTTTGGAGCCGGTGTAGAAGAAATCGTGCACGCTATTATGCACATGCCGAAAAAGATGAAGCAACTGGCATTGGTGCAATTCCTTACTTGGCCCGGATTGTTTCTCATGTGGTTCTACTACTCCACCGCGGTGGGAGCAGACATCTTCGGGGGTGTTGCAGCCGAGGACGCCGACCCTGCATTGCGCGCACTCTACAAGCAAGGCAATGAACTCGCAGGACTGACCTACAGCATGCAAAACTTGACTACGTTTTTGTTTGCACTTGCACTTCCCGTGCTGGCAGGACGCATTGGTAAAAAATTCACGCACCAACTCTGTCTTTCTATCGGTGGTCTTGCACTCATCATGCTGCAATTCATTCACGGACCGGAAATGTCGAGCTACCTGTTCGTCGTGATGGCGTGCGTAGGTATTGCTTGGGCCAGCATTCTTTCTATGCCCTACAGCATGCTCAGCGATTGTCTTCCGGCCGATAAGATTGGTGTGTATATGGGGATCTTCAACTTCTTTATTGTACTTCCCGAAATCATAGCCGCTCTCAGCTTCGGTTGGATCATGGAAAATGTTCTCGACCAAAACCGCATGATGGCGATTAGCTTAGGTGGTGTGCTGCTGATTTTGGCAGGGGTACTTACCATGCGCGTGAAGGAGTAGGGACGGGGGACAGATTCTGAGTATCAATTAGCTTCATCTTTTTTGGAGAATGGAGAGGCCATTCATTCTCCATTCTCTATTCTCCCTTCCCCAGTACCCAGTATCCAGTACCCAGTCTCCAGTCCCCATTAAATCATATGCCCCATCCCATCCTTCTTCGTCTGCAGATAGCGTTCGTTGTCGGCCACGGGTGAGATGATAACGGGTCTGCGAGATTCAAGGTGAATACCTGAATTTTCGAAAGCTTCCAGCTTCTCCGGATTATTCGTTAGGAGGTTGATGCGAATGATTCCAAGTTGCTTCAAAATGGCAATTGCCGCATCATAGTTTCGCATATCAGTCGCGAAGCCAAGCTGGTGATTTGCCACGATGGTATCAAAGCCTTCATCCTGCAAATTGTAGGCTTTGAGTTTGTTCACTAAGCCAATACCTCTTCCTTCCTGACGCAAGTACAGCAAAACACCTCCGTGTTGCTCTATATGCTGCAATGAAGCACTCAACTGCTCACCACAGTCACATCGCGTGGAGCCAAATACATCGCCCGTGATACATTCCGAGTGGATACGAACATTGACGACTTCGTTGCGAACACCTGCATTGTGCAATGCCAGATGAGGCTGCTCTTCCCTTCCACTATCGAACGCATCGATCACAAATTGCCCATGTTTAGAAGGCAGGCGCGATGATACCAACTGGCTGAATAATGACATGATGCAAATGTACGACTGCACTTTCGATGGAACGAATCTGCCTCGGTTCTCTTACAATTTTGTAACGCGCTTGGTTATGATGCTTCCTTCCCTCTCGATGGTCAACACGTAAGTTCCATTCGGATATCTGCTTAAATCGACCAGATTATTTCCGACTCTTACCGAACCTGTGCGAAGTAAGCGACCATCCAAATCACATAAGGTGTAATTACCGTTTGTAATTCCAATCAGTTGCACGTAATCCGCTGTAGGGTTAGGATAAACCGACCATTGCGTTTCCAATTCAGTAATATCAAGATCAATGATAGATTGGCTATCAGTACCAACACAACCATTGGCATCTGTAACGGTCACCGCATAGGTACCCTGCCCAATACTGTCAAGCACTTCATCGGTATCACCCGTATTCCACAGAATCTCGTAAGGCATCTCACCACCCGAAATCGATAGTTCCATGGATCCATTAGCGCCATTATTGGCATTGGTGAACATGCTGATTTGTGCGTCGAGAAAGGGGAACTCCACCACTTGAATGTTCACCACATCCGAGCATCCATTACCATCGGTCAACGTAAACTCATAAAAGCCGGAAGCCAGTGCATTCGGATTCTGCCCTTGCCAATCGTAGGTGTAAGGCAAAGTACCACCACTACCGAAATACTGCAATGATGCCAATTCGCCGAAACAGATACTGTCTGCCGTTGCAAAAAAGTTGACCGCAGGGAACGCTTGAATGGTGAAGTTAACAGACCCAACACAACCATTTTCGTCGGTCGCTACCCCCACATACTCCCCAGGCTGTAAGTTATTCATGTCGGCCCCCTGAACCGAAAACACATAGGCTCCGCTGCCACCTGTTGCATTCAACTCGGCCTGTGCCGTGGTGTTGCCACATATGGAGACCGATTGAGAAGTAACCACCACAGGCTCCGGATTCTGCAGTGCAATCTCCCCAACCGAACTGCAGCCATTCACATCTATCGCCTCGTAGGTATACGTGCCTGCAAGCACCGCACACAAGTTAATTCCTGATGACAATTCCTGGAAGGTGAGTTGATCGGGCTCTACCCCATCCAACAACACACCAATGCATCCATCATCATACCCCGCACAAGAAGGGCTTTGCGCAATCTCCGTTACCTCGGGGGCTTCCAATTGCTGTATGTTGATGGAAAGAGAATCGATTGCATTGCAACCACTCTCGACTTTCACCCAGTAGTCGCCCGGTTCGTTGATAGTGATGGATGGCTCAGTGCTGCCGTTCGACCAGTTATAATTGCTTGCGCCTTCAACCGATAGTTGAATCACGTCTTCACCGCTGCATAAAACTTGTTTCGATGCCTCTATAGAAAGCAGGGATGTACTCCCTTCGGTGAGCGTGTGAAGCTCATTCATTGCCAAATTGTAGAACGTATCGCGGCGACCGCTCGGCCATTCAATGCGCACGCTGTCAACCACGGTTGAAGCGCCTAGCGATAGTATCTCGTATTGAGAATCTTGTCCGAAAAAACTCTCTCCGCAAAAGGTGTGTTTGTAGTATTCCTGACCACCGTGCGAATAGTAAATCTTTGAGCCGATAGCATCAGCATTGCCGGTAGTTGCATTCAAATGCAATTTTATCCAATTGTTTGAACCCCCGTTGTTTTGCCACACCAAGAAGCGAGCAGGCAAAACAAATGCATCGCAAAAATCCCAATACCCATCGTTGTTGAGGTCTCCCTTGGCCGTTGCAAAGCAGTTACCCGCATCGGCCGGCATACTCACATTGGCAAACGTCTGGTCGCTCTGTTGCTTAAGCAAAAAATTGATATTCTGATTGACGAGCGGAGCTTGCGTTCCAACATGCAAGTCTTCACGGGTATCGTGGTCATAATCAAACCACATACAACCCCAAGAAAGTGCTTGCACTGCAACACCCGCTGAAAAAGCTACATCCGTGAAGATTCCATTATCGTTGCGCATGAGTCGGTTGCCGGATGGCGCATTGGTAACGTATAGATCCAAATCAAGATCGTTATCGTAATCGGCCCAACACACCCCCATCGCTTCAATGGTCAAGTCCAAGCCAATCGCCTCGCCGACAGCAACGAAACCATCGCCGGTGTTTTGGTACATCTCACTCAGCTGGCCCAGGTCGTTGGCGACGAATAGATCCAGTAGACAATCATTGTTGTAGTCGACCCACGAGCACATATAGGTTGGCCTGTTGGAATTGGCAACTCCCAATTGAAGCCCAACGTTTTCGAATGTGCCATCTCCCCTGTTATGCAGCAGCCAATTCTGCCCGTAATAATTGCATACATACACATCGAGCCAACCGTCGCGGTCGTAATCAGCCCACGAAGCTCCCATCGAATCCTCACCACTCGCTAATAGTGAGAGGTTGGCGGTCACATCGGTGAAGATTAAATTTCCGTCGTTGCGAAAGAGCTTGCAACTCGCATTCACTGCGCAAACGAAGAAGTCGGAGTCCCCATCGTTGTCATAATCCACCCACTGAAATGATTTTACTTGAGTGGTATTCGGGAAAACGTGAACCAAGGTTAAGGTTCCGTTGATATTGCGCAACACAAGAATCGCATCGTTGCCCTGCCCCACCGTCAAGTCATCCCAACCATCGTGATCGAAGTCGTACCAACTCACTCCGGAGGTGTGACCAACAGGGAGCCCCGTCAATTCAATGCCATGAACAACTTGGGTGAACTGAGCTTCGCTGTATAAGCTGAGCGAGAGCAAGAGAAAGAGCAAACAATAACGCATATACGTAGTTTTTTTTTTTCAGGAAGAATACAAAGTTAGTTCAAACTGAGATGCGATGCTTACTTGGGAAGCTTGGGATTCATCACCCGAAACCAAAGTGGAGGAAAAAGAGACAGAACCATCATCGCCGGATAACCTGCGGGCAGTTGCGAGGCTCCCTGCATGCTATCGAGTAACTGGTAGTGCTTGGCGGGTTCGTAATGATGATCGCTGTGTCGGGTTAATTCGAAAAGCACCAACCTGCCCAGTACATGATCTGAATTCCACGAATGCTCGGGTTCTACATCTTCGTAGCGAAAGTCATTCACCTTTCGACGATGTAGACCGTAATGCTCGATGTAATTGACCGTTTCCAACAATAAGATTCCCATCAAGGCGGCACACATAAAATAGAATAGAATCATGGGTGAAAACAACCAGGCAATCGAAGCCATCAGTGCTGCTTGCACCAACAGCATACGTAGCATTTCATTATGTAAACTCAACACGGGTTGCTTCTTCCTTTTCAGCTCTTTGGTGCTAATCTGCCACGCCGACAAAAAAGATTGCACAATAGTGCGCAACCAAAAAGCATAGAGCATCTCGTTGCGCCTCGCAGTGGCTCCATCTGCCGGTGTCCCTACATTTCGATGATGGCCCTTATTGTGCTCAATATAAAAATGCATATACAAGGAGGTAGCGAGTAAAGTCTTTGCCATTGCGCGCTCATGCGCTTTGGGCCGATGTCCCAATTCGTGCGCGACATTGATACCCAGCACCCCGCACATCATACCCATTGCCGTAATCCTTCCCACTAAATCGGCCATCGATAGCTGCTCTTGAACGGCAATCAGAAACCAAACCAGCATGCCCAGTTGAACCGGCACAGCCAGATAAATAACGATATCATAGAGCAGATTGCTTCCTTCTCGTTGTTGCTCACTCTCGCTTAAGTTGAAGTGCTTAGGACCTACCAACTGATCGAGCAATGGTATGACTCCAAAACCATACAAAAGCGGTAAAAAGCAAATCCAACCATGCCCCATAAAACTGAGAGCCACCGTGAAGGGCATTGAATAGGCCATGAGGTAGCGAAGTGGACGCATTGTAATTCGTTTAGGACGGATTTTTTTCTTTAATAAACTTCAGTATTTCCTCATCGCTCTTACCGACAAGTTGCAGCGCTTGGCGCGATTGTACAGCCCAAGGCGATTCCGGATACAACTCGATAACCTTGTTGTATTGAGTAGTCGCTTTACCGGGTAAATGCAAGTGTGTATCGTACACAAATGCCACCAGATAGGCCGCCTCTGCTCTTCGCTGGCGGTTGGGCGAACCATCGTGAAAATTGGCCAACAACTCAACGGCCTTGTCGTACTTCTCCAATGCTACTGCTACACGACCTGCCTCAAATAAATAATTGATTGCAACCGTATCCTCGGGATGCTTGTTATAATAATCTTGGTATGCACGCAATAGTCGCAAACCCGCCGCACGGTCTATGGCGGAATCCTGCTTGGTTCTACTCTCCATGGTGCGTATCTCGAGCATCAAGGGGTCGGTTGAAGCCGCTGCTGCGTCTTCGGCCGATACGATTACCTGGGAAGACTCATTCTGACCGCCGCTTTTATTATCCGAGCAAGCCGTAATCAGCAAAATGGCACATAATGCTATTGCAGTTCTATTCACATATTTCATGAAGGTCCATTTCATTTGGGAAAACGCATACGGTAGTTAATATCCACATTTCCTTTCGAAATATCATTCAGTTTCCCCTTCAACAAGGTACGCTTCAGCGGACTGATTCGATCGATGAAAAGAACTCCTTCAATATGATCGTATTCATGCTGCACCACACGAGCTGCAAACCCGTCGAGTTCCTCTTCATACAAATCCCAATTCTCGTCGTAATACTCAATTTTGAGCATGGGCTTGCGCTTCACTTCCTGCCTCAGATTGGGAATGGACAGACAGCCCTCTTCACAACTCCACTCCTCGCCGCTTTCCTCCAGAATAATCGGATTGATGAAAACGCGCTTAAAATCTTCGCACGATGGATCACCGTCTTCACCTTCGGCCACCGGAGTCGCATCAATTACAAACAAGCGAATGCTCTTACCGATTTGAGGCGCTGCAAGCCCAATACCATTGGCATGATACATCGTCGCAAACATGTTCTCGATGAGCTGCTTCAAGTTGGGATAATCTTCATCAATATCCTCTGCACGTTTTTTCAAAACCGGATCGCCGTAGGCTACAATGGGTAGAATCATGGGGCTAAGTTAATTACGGATTACGAATTACGGATTACGGATTGGCTGCTGATTAAGTAATCTGTAATTCTTAATCCGTAATTCGTAATCCGTAATTATTAATCCGTAATTATTAATCAAAAAAAAGAGGGCCCCGCTTGCGCGGAGCCCTCTTTCATGTATCTCGACGAGAAGTGATTATTGCTTAGCAACAATCATGCGTTCTGTCATGATCTGACCGTCTACTGTGAATTCTACGTTGTAGATTCCTGAAGCCAATGGCTCAGAGAATGTAACAATCGTGTTCAAAGAACCTTCCACAGAGAAGCGGTTGGTGTAAACAACGCGACCCATTGCATCGGTGATGCGAACGAATACGTTGTCTGACTCGATGCCTGATACATTCAGGTTCACCATGTCACCGTTGTTTGGATTAGGATACAAGTTGGCAGCGATGAAGCTATCCACTTTAACATCCATTTCAGCAGCATCATCGTTCAGCATAGAGCTTGCAGATGTGTTGTTAACCAAAATACGTTGAACCGGACCGAAGTTACCAGGACCGTAAGAGAAGTTAGGACGGATGCGAACATCCCAAGCACCTGCGTTTGGCAAGTTACCCAATACACCGAGACCGAGGTAAGGAGTAGCAGCAGCCGTGTTGAAGGTAGCAGGAACTACCGAAATCACAGTACCGTCTGCACAGCTTGTAACCTGTGTGAACTCATAAGTGTAGTTGATAGCACCACAAACCGCTGTAGAAGTTGATCCGGCAACAGTTGAACCTACCAAGAAGTTGCTGCGCAACAAAGTAGCAGGGCAACGCTGTGTAGAGCGAACCTCCATCAATGGGTGAGCTTGGATTGTAACGTTGGTACAGTTCACGCTAGATGAGTTACCATCAACGAGGATTGGCTCAGCCGATCCAGCGCTGTTGTTCAACGTATAAAGTACATCAACATCCGCGTTGTAAACACCACCGTAGCGAAGCGCTGCAGCAGCATTCGACAACACCATCAAACCGTTGGTTCCGTTCACCGATGTAGTAGAACCAGGTGTTGGAGCAACAGGAGTGAAGTTGAAGTTGTAGGTTACGCCCTGTGAAGGTGCACCGCGGTAGATTGCCTTGAAGGCATCACACAAACGGAAACCGGCAGCAGGAATAGCATAAGCACAGCTAGATGGCATCAAGTTCTGGATACACAAGCTGAACGCTCCGCCGGCACCGGCAGCAGCCGAACCTACAGAAACCCAGTACTGAGTACCCGCTGTCAAACCACCTACGTTCAGACGTTCGAAGTCGCCTGCACCTGAACCTATGTTCTCAGAAGCAATCACGTTGTAGTTACCTGCTGCATCACGGCTATACAAGCCAATTGCATCGTCAAACGCAGAGCTGGTCAAGGTGATTGACACGCCGGTTGACTGTGCAGTGAAGCGATACCAAATATCGTTACCCGTTGTAGCCGACTCAGGTGAGTTGGAAGCCAACGACGTGTTACCGGTGATTGGGTAACAAGTTGGGTAGTTCAAGTTGGTAGAGTATGCAACGTTAGAAGCGAAAGCAGGAATATCGTTCAACACAACCGGAGGTTGAATGTTGATGATGTAATCGTGCGCTTCACCATATGCAGTAACAATACAAGCATCGTTAGCATCCAATGGACCGGTACCAAATGCTGCGATTACGCGCAAACGGTGAGGACCATAGGTTACGTTCGATGTTGGGATACCGATATCGAATGTAGCAGAGGTAGCTGCAGAAGCATTACCACCCAAGAATTCGAGCGGATCGTTGAAGTCACCGTCATCATCCACATCAAGGAATGCAGCGAAGAACTCGGTGTATGCCGGGTTAACGCTGGTTACCTGCATGCTGTAAGTAGTACCTTGGTAAACAGTTGCAGTAGTAACACCCGCTACAGGAGCAAACTCTTCGTATGCACCCGGCTCGGTTGTACAACCCGTGTTCAAGTGTTGCATAATGTTGACACCTGAAGGATTTGTAATTACTACGTTTCCTACTGCGTCACCATCATCACAACCATCGAAACCGCTACCCGAACCGAATTCTGGGAAGCAGTACTCAGGATAAACATCGATGTAGTTGTTACGAACCAAATCATCTGTGCCGGTACAGCTAGTTACATTGAGAGTAACGGTGTAGCTGCCTGGCTCCAGGAACTGAACTTGTGGGTTCTGTGAGTTGGCATTGGTACCACCGGCATACTGAACCGTATTTGGACTGAATGTCCACACATACGTGTCGCTACCCAACGATGGCGTTGTGTTGTTGAAAGTTACTACCTGCAATACACCACCGGTCGATGGAGTAATGTCGTTGGCATTAAATGCAGCAACCGGAGGAGCTGATGCAATGGTTACAGTTACATACGCCTGGTTGTTCAAGTCGTTTACACAACCTGTGTTATTATCTGTAACAATCAACTGATACTGTGTTGTAGCAGTTGGCTGAGCAACTACTTCAGACAAGTCAGTTTGACCGTTGATACCGGCAGTTGGCAACCATGAGAAGCTGTAATCCACCGGTGGGATGAATCTCCAACCTTCAGGAGTGGTTACTGACCAAGATGCATCGCTGCGGCCTGGTGCTGCAGAACCAATAGTACCTGTAAGGTCTTCACAACCTACGATTGTATTGCTGAATCCGTTGCCATCGGCCTCTTGGATGTGAGCAATTACAATACCTGTGGTTTCATACAAGTCGATCTGACCGGTCATACGGTTTGCACCTGCTGATCCAAATCGAGCACCGTCGATTGAAACTGAGAATATACGGTTAGGTGCTGAACCTGTTGTCCAATAACGAACCGAGTTAGTTCCATTACCAGGACCCATGTTCAAGTCTGTCCAGAACAACGCAATGAAGTTGTTTGGAGCAGCCGGACCAAAGGTTGGTATAAACGAAGTGCTGAATGTAGGACCAAATTGAACGTTACCATTTGTTCCGATACCTACTTGCGTGTAATCATTACCCAAGAAGTTGAAGGTAAAGCCAATTGGAATACCGGTCCAAACACCGTCATCCAAACTACCTACTGCCAATGCCTGGCTAGCAACACCATTCGAGAGAATGGTTGTAATGTTTTCTCCGGGATTCGGAGAATAACCGGTAGATTCGATCAAGAAGTTAGTCGAGCTTGTATTAGAACTCAACTGTGTTTGACCACCAGGGCAAATAGAATCGTTCAAGGCAGTTGGCACAACAGCAGGGAAGTCGAAGCGCGTAACAGGAGAAGTCTCTTGAACGGTACAGAAGCCGGTAGCATCAACAGCCGTAACTGTAACGTTTACGGTATTGTTTACGGTGGCAACAACAGCAGTACCTGTAGTTACATCCAATGCACTTGAAGGCGACCATGTGTAGGTGTAATCACCTGCAGATGATACGCTCAAGTTAGACACGTACGTAAGCGTTGAAGGACCGCAGTTGATTGGGCTAGAGTTGGTAATAACCAATGAATCCGGCTCTTGGTAATCGAGAACTACCAAACGACGTGGACCTTCGCAGATACCGTTGTCGATTGAAACCCACAACGAGTCGTCGGCAGCAATACCGGCAGGACCGGCAATACCATAGGCAACTGTATCGTAGTACGCAATAGCAAAACCTAATCCGCCTACAGCCTCGGTATACCAAACGGCATTGTAAGTAGAGTCGTAGCCTGCACCTGCAGCAACATACAAGTTGAGATCTTGCTCAGCACAGAAGGCAATTGTATTGGTGCCATCCAAATCAGACAATACACCAAAACCTACTACATCCGGAGCAGCAACAGGGTCGAGCAAGTCAAACTCCAATTCAACAGGTGTACCCACACAACCACTGTTGTTGTCGGTAACTGTTACGAAATAAGACTGAGTACCCGCTGTTGTAGCTGTTGGACGAGCCAACACAGAAGAGTTGGTAGTTGAACCTGAAATCTCACCGCTCGGAGTCCAAGCAAAGGTGTAGCTCACCGGTGGTGAGAAGCGCCATGCTTTTGGATCGATGGTGTTGATGATAGAAGTACGAGAGTTCCATGTAGCAAGACCTACTTGGTTACCATTTACATCGCAGTTCAACGGAGCAGTAGCACCTACTGTTCCATCGCCATTTTGCAAACCGATAGTCTTAGGACCTGCAAACGTTCCTGTACCGGTTGCTTCGTTTACGTGGATTTCAACAAGACCCAAGGTTTCATACAAATGAACCTGAGCATTGTGAGTACCATCCGCAGTCCAACCCGGACCGTTGTATTCCAATACAAATACGCGGTTTGGTGCAGCACCTTCTGTCCAGAAACGAACATAACCGATGTTTGTCAAGTAGAAGTCAGTAGCCAATACACCAATGGTGTTCACAGGGCTAGAAGCACTTGGGAAACCGCTTGGGAAGCTATACTGAGACACGTTGAAGTTGGCGTAAGGACCGAAGTTGATTACACCGTTGGTACCTACGTTCACGTTTGTGAAGTCGAGACCGAAATAGTTGAATGTGAAGCCCAATGGAATTCCTTCCCAGCCACCATCATCCAAACTAGCTGATCCGCCGTACGAGTTGTTACGAATACCGTCCAAACACAAATCAACAGCAGTGCCGGGAGCCGTGCGGAATGCGAAAGGCACACACTTCACAGAGAAGTTGGTAACCGACAAGTTTGAACTGATGACTGTAGAGTCACCGATACAAATCGCAGTATCTGCAGCTGTTGGTACGATAGCAGGGAATGGATATACACCGAATGATTTGCTACCTGAAATAGTACAACCTGTTCCGGCCTGGAATGCAGTCCATGAAGAAGTAGTTGTTTCAGTAGAAGTCAATGTTGCAGAACCACCACCGTTGTCGAGGAAGCTAACTGCATTACCATCGTTTGTCCATGTATAGGTATAAGCAGGCGATGCACCAGACGTCATCGAGTAGCTCATACCGTAAGTTGGACCTTCACCACAGTTAACATCGCTGTCAGGACCGAGTGAGTTCACGGTTACTGCAGGCGCAGCGTTGTAGTTGATTACGTACTGGAAACGACCTGATTCAGTGCAAGCACCGTTGTTGATCGCAACCCATACTGTATCATCGGCAGACAAACCTGCGATATCCAATGTGTCGTTGTTGGCAAGCAATGTACCGCCGGTAGAAGCGTTGTACCACTTCACCTGGTCAGTAACACCCAATGAACCCACGTAAACAACTTTCACATCCTGATCACCACAAACGGTAAGTGGGGTGGTAGTTGCAGAAGCTGATCCCAAAGAAGATCCATAAGCTTCAATAGAAGCAGAAACAGGAGTGCTCGGAGGAGCAACTACTTCAACGTTCAAAGGAGCGTTGGTTACACAACCGGTTTGTTGGTTGGTCAACTGCAAGTTGAACGACACGGTACCTGGGGTATCCATGTTGATAACAGAAGCGTTGAAACCGTTGGTTGCTGTAGGTGTTGGCGAAATAGTAGCCGTACCTGCAGTAACTGTCCATGTAGTTGAGTAGTTCTGCGGAGGAGTAAAGCGGTATGCAATCGGAGTTGAAATAGCCGCAGTAGTTCCTAACGCAAGTACACCAATAGTACCGCCCGGACCATTCACACCTACTACTTTGTTTGAAGTAGCAGTTGAAGAGGTCACGTGTACTTCTACAATACCGGTAGCTTCATAGATATGAATCTGGAATGTAGAAGTGTTCGTTTGAGCATACTGACGAACGCCTTCGTAGCTCAAAATGAAACGACGGTTGCCAGGGAAACCGGCAGTACGGTAACGTACAGTTCCGCTTGCTGTTCCGCTCAACGTCAAGTGCATATCGTGCGCAAGACCCGCAATCATTGGGTTTGGCTCGGTTGCACTTGGAAGTGTTAAGAAGGTAAAGTCTGCAAGTGCAGTTCCGTTGTAGGTTCCGAACATGATATTTCCGTTGGTACCTACGTTACATGTAGTATAGTTTGTACCGAAGAAATTGAACGTGAAGCCCAGCGGAACGTTACCCCAACCACCGTCATCGAGTGTACCCGATGTAAGTGGAACTACCGCAGTACCGCCTTGGGTAAGGATACCCGAAACAACCGAAATTGGATCGTGAGCGATGGTGGTAGACGAGAAGTTAGCTGCGCTCAAGCCGCTGCTCAACGATGCAATTGCATCGGTTGAACAAACTACAGCAGGAGTTGACTGCATGTTTGGGTTTACACCACCCAATACGTTTACAGACTGGCTCACCACACGCTGACAACCGGTAGTGGTATCAGTAACCGTGTAAGTGAAACCTGCACTTTGGGTGATGGTCCAATCGGCTGTGGTGTTTGTTTCGTTTGAAAGCACACCGGTTTCGCCGGAACCTACTGCCCAAACGAACGTATCGTATGGGTTAGCACCGGTGATGGTAGCTGTCAAAGCCGAAGTACCACCGGTACCGCAGTACTGTGGTGGGAAAGCTGAAACCGATGGAGTTGGGAAGCCCGCCTCTACGAAGTAATCTGCAGTAGTGTTGGTCAATCCGGAGAATGAGCAAGTAGCAGAACCTCGGTAGTAGGTGCTGCTGACAACAGCTGAAGGCGTGTTGTAGGTAGAACCTGTAGCGCCTGAGATGTTAGAGAAGCTAACACCATCGGTAGATGATTGCCACTGGTAGCTAACACCACCACCTACTTGTGCACCGGCATCCATGGTGAGACTCACCACAGAACCCGCACAATCCAAGGAAGTTGGAGAAGCTGCCGCTGCAGTACCAATTACAGGAGTACCAGAACAAGGAACAATCACCGCGATGTTGTCGAGGTGGAAGTCGATGTCAGGAGAGAAAGCCGTAGTGCTGGCTACAAATGCAATTTGCACCGTTTGTCCTGCATACGCGTTCAAACTCACATATTCAGTTGCACCGGCAGTGCTGTAAGCAGCTGCGCCGGTGTATGTCTTGATGATGTTTGCACTGCTCCAGGTAGTACCGAAGTCGGTAGAAACAATTACGCGCACAGCGTGTGTTCCCAAATCGGCAACAGAAGCAGTGTTGTTATAGCCTGTAACCGCCATGCTGTAGGCCAATGCCCAGTTGCCTACACCCAAGGTGATCGGCTCGGTAATAACCCATGCGTTGTTGGTTCCATACAAGTTAATCTTGAAACCGGTGTTACCGGCTACGTTGGCGAAGTTGCTAGAGCCCCAGGAGTTGGTACCCGTAGTAACGGTAGAGTTGCCCGACAGGTTGATAACACCTGTCGCTTCGCGCCAGCATGTTGGGTTTCCGGTTGGAGCCAACGAGTAGGCTGTAGCAAACGTTTGTGAGAACGGAGCAACAGAAGGAGTACACGGAGTTGTGAAAGCAGTAGCTGAAGACCAGCCGCTGAGGTCACCACCACCGCAATCGGTGCGGATGTATACGCTGTATGCAGTGTTTGCAGAAAGTGTTCCTGCAGAAATTGCAGCAGAGTTCGTTGGGTGAGCCACAGTGCCTGAAGTTACCAGACCTGCTGCGCCCGAACCGGCAGCACCCGATGTACGGATTTCGTACTCGTAGTTGGTTGGAGTACCTGCAGAAGGGTTGGTCCAGCTCAACGTACCACCTGTAGCACTCGAAGGAGTGTACAACAAGGCTGAAGGAGACGCACATGTCAATGAAACAACACGGAAGTTATCGATGTTGATATCGTCGTTACCGAAGTCACCGATGGCACGAATACGGATTACAGAGGTAGCTGTACCCGCCATGTTATTCGAAAAGGTGTTCCAAGCGTTACCGGCAGTACCGATGTTAGAACCTACTTGTGTAAAGGTAGCTCCGCCATCGCCTGAGTAAAACACTTGTATCACATCAGTACCCGATGGGTTGTTGTGCAAGAACTGA
>JBKCGW010000425.1:0-1667 GCA_046303175.1 Flavobacteriales bacterium | reverse complement strand
TTCAATTCAAGGGATTCGCCCCTCGCCCTTCGCCCTTTTTTCCCTATCTTCGCGCCCGACATGCGGCAACTCACCCTGATCGACAGCAAGCTTCTGCACCTGATTATTACCAGGCTGTCGTGTCAGTTAATCGAAAATCATAATGACTTTAGTAATGCGGTAATTATTGGTATGCAGCCTCGTGGGGTGTTGCTTGCCGAGCGCATTGTGGAGCAGTTGCAGGTGATGCAGCCAAAGGTGAAAATTCCCTACGGCGTCGTAGACCCCACGGTTTACCGCGACGATTTTCGCATCCATGACAAACCGCTCATCGCTCGCAAGACGGACATTCCATTTTCGCTGGAAGGCAAGCATGTAATCTTTATAGACGATGTTCTTTATACAGGGCGCACCATTCGCGCCGGTCTCGAGGGCATTATGGAGTATGGGCGTCCGGAAGCGGTGGAGCTGTTGGTGTTGGTGGAACGTCGTTTTACCCGCGAGTTGCCCATAGAACCTAAGTACATTGGCAAGAGCGTCGATAGTTACGACAATCAGCAGGTGAGGGTGATGTGGAAGGGAGATAGCGGCGAAGACAAAGTGATATTGCTAACCGAGAAACCATGATAAAGACGGACGAGAAAAACAAGTTGAGCGTAAAGCATTTGTTGGGCATCAAAGACTTGACGAAAGCAGATATTGAGCTCATCTTTTCTCAGGCCGACGAATTCAAAGAGGTATTGTCGAGGCCTATCAAGAAAGTTCCATCGCTGCGTGATATAACAGTAGCCAATATTTTCTTCGAAAATTCTACCCGCACGCGACTCAGCTTTGAGCTTGCTCAAAAACGATTGAGTGCGGATGTAGTCAACTTTGCGGCTTCCAGTTCTTCTGTGAAGAAGGGCGAAACGCTGGTCGATACCGTCAATAATATTTTGGCCATGAAGGTCGACATGGTAGTGATGCGCCATGCGTCGCCCGGCGCTGCCATGTTCCTGAGCAAGCATGTGAATGCGGCTATTGTGAACGCAGGCGACGGCACGCACGAGCACCCCACGCAGGCCTTGCTCGATGCGTATTCTATTCGTGAAAGGTTGGGCAGTGTGGCAGGTAAAAAAGTGGTAATCGTGGGCGACATCACCCATTCGCGTGTGGCTCTTTCCAATATCTACTGCTTGCAAAAGCTGGGAGCAGAGGTAATGGTATGCGGTCCAACGACGCTTATTCCGAAACACATTGAGACGCTCGGTGTGAAAGTGGAGCATAACCTCCGCAAGGCGCTGGAGTGGTGCGATGTAGCCAACATGCTGCGCATACAACTCGAGCGACAAGATGCGGGAGTTCGTTATTTCCCCTCCTTGCGCGAATACAGCATGCAATACGGACTCGATAAAGCGTTGCTCGAAAGCTTATCGAAGAAGATTGTCATCATGCACCCCGGCCCTATTAACCGCGGAGTAGAAATCACCAGCGACGTTGCCGACAGCGACCAGAGCATTATCCTCGATCAGGTAGAGAATGGCGTGGCGGTGAGGATGGCGGTGATCTTTTTGCTTGCACAGGGTTTAGAGAGAGCGTAATCCATTCGGGATTCATCCGCATACATCTTTTCAGAACGAATTCGATTCTCATAAAAAAAGCCGCTGCACTATGCAGCGGCTTTTTTATGGATTGATTCAGTCCACTTA
>JBKCGW010000424.1:0-1634 GCA_046303175.1 Flavobacteriales bacterium | reverse complement strand
GAAAAGGCTAGAGGAACTGTCAGCACTGCTTTTACAAGCGCATATCCTGAAGCAACAACGAACTTGATTACACCGAAAAACTTCGAAACGTTTTTGATGGAAATCTGATCGTCATTTGTCCCACGATTGAAATCGTGGGCTAATCAACGCACCTCTTCACCTCACGGAAAGCCCGCCCTTCCGTGTAATCCGTCATTCGTAATCCGTAATCGTGAACAAGCAACGCGCAGCTGCGCGTCGCTACAAAGATTGTCGCGAGCAGTAGAGTTTAATTGCCGACCTCCGACATGAATTTAATCCGCATCAAACGCAGCGGCTCCTCTTCATAGTCGCCATCGAAATACTCTTCTGCGGCGCGGATTTCATCGGTTTCCGATTGCATGAAATACTCCATGATTTCGTCTTGCTGGTCGTCGTCGAGCTCTTCGTCAATGAAGTATTGAATGTTGAGCTTGGTGCCCGATGACACGATGGTTTCCAATTCAGTAATGAGATCATTCATGCTCTTGCCCAATCCCTTAGCGATATCAGGCAGCGGAATGCGCTTATCAATATTCTGAATGATCTGTACTTTTTGCAGACTCTTCGTTCCGGTTGACTTTACAACGAAGTCGATTGGGCGCTCAATGTCGTTTTCCTCAACATAGTTCTTGATGAGGTCGATGAAGGGTTGACCGAACTTCTGGGCTTTGCCTTTTCCAACTCCACCTATCTGTGCTATCTCGTCGAGCGTGATGGGGTATTGCGTGCACATCTCTTCCATGGCAGGGTCTTGCACCACCACGTAAGGAGGAATGCCTTTTTCTTTGGCCATGCGCTGACGCAAATCCTTCAACATCTTGAACAGCGTCTCGTCTACTGCGCCTCCGCCTTGCTTTGGGATGATCAAATCTTCATCATCGGTTTCGCCGATCTCCACTTCTTTCACCACCATAAACGGTTGTGGCTTCTTCATGAAGTCCTTGCCCTCGGCAGTTATCTTGAGTGTGCCGTAGGTTTCTACTTCCTTCGCAACCAATCCGCGCACATACATCTGGCGCACAATAGCGTTCCAGAATTTCTCGTCGTGCTCTTTTCCTTCGCCGAAGTATTTGCTCTGATTGCCTTTGTAGGTGGTCACCTCAGAGTTCTTAATGCCGGCGATAACCTTACAGATGAATGCTGCCTTGTGCAATTCTTTGAATTCGGCGATGCATTCCAAAATCATTTTCACTTCTTCGCTTCCGTCGAATTGTTCTTTCGGACTGCGTGAGTTGTCGTCCATGCCTGCTCCTTCGCCATTCACGGGATCCCACTCTTCACCGAAGTAGTGAAGCAGGTATTGGCGACGGCTCATGGAGGTTTCTGCGTAGGCAATTACTTCTTGCAACAACAGCATTCCTACCTCTTGTTCTGCTACAGGTTTGCCTTGCAGGAACTTCTCGAGCTTCTCAATGTCTTTCGGTGAGTAGAAAGCGACACACACCCCTTCACCACCATCGCGACCAGCACGTCCGGTTTCTTGGTAGTAGCTCTCCAAACTCTTCGGAATGTCGTGGTGTATCACAAAGCGCACATCGGGCTTGTCGATACCCATACCGAATGCAATCGTGGCGCATATCACATCCACATCTTGCATCAAAAACTTATCCTGC
>JBKCGW010000423.1:0-21889 GCA_046303175.1 Flavobacteriales bacterium | reverse complement strand
CGGTAATTCCATCGAAGTCATACACTAGATTCGATATTGCAGTGGAGCTGCAAGAGAAATCACGCAAGTCAAGACAATCATCGTGACCCTCTGTTACCGGGGTATCAGATACGCCGTCGTCTCCGCATTCCACTTCAGGTTCGTTTGTGCTTCCCCAAGGGTGAGCCAAGTCCAAGTAGTGACCAACTTCATGTGTTAACGCGCGAGAAGCAAAGTCAGAACCGGTGCCTATGCTACCGATGTAATTGTGGCGGATAATGATTCCGTCCGCAAGCGCTGATTGCCCATCTATTACTGAAGATGGATATTGGCTATATCCTGCCACTCCATTCTCCATGGTGGCTACTGTCCAAACATTCAAATAACGCTCTCGAGGCCACTGGTTCAGTTTCGATCCATTATCACCTACAAGAGTTTCGATGGTGCGAATACGCTCAATACCATTGGTGCAATTTCCCAAGAAATCTTTGGTTGCCAAACGGAACTCAAGTTTCACGTTGGCCACGATGGTATCGAAGCCACTTACAACTTCAACCGTATCTGCATTCAATCGGTTGTAGTCTCGATTGAGGATTTCCATTTGATCATAAATCTGTTCGTCAGAGATATTCTCAGAACCATCCAAGTGAAGAATGTGAAAAACTACAGGAATCACCAGAACAGCTTCAGGCTCTCCATCGCGGTTGTTGCGCCATTCAATCATTTCTTCGCGCATCAGGCGCTCGTAATTGCTCTGCGCCTGCACCAAGAAGGGATTGCGAGCACGCTCCTTGTTGTTCATATGGTCAGTCCCACAGCGATATTGAGCAGTGGCTGATAAGGCTGTTAAAAGTCCGAAACTAAGCGTAAGTAAGCTTTTTCTCATGTCAATTCTGAAATTTAGAAGTCACAAATATAAACGCGATGTGAAATGCTCAAAATTTAGTTCTTAAGAGCAAGTATCTGAAGTACAACCCAAGTATTCTGAACCCTACCATTGTACTGATGAGCCGGGGCCGAGATAAAGCCAAAAATTGTTGATATTCGCAACCCTGATGACTCAAAGAATAACATCCTCACTTCTCATCGCGCTGGTAGTTTGTCAAATCGGCGGTGCATGGATGGTTTATTCAACGGCACTTTGGCTGCACGTACAGAAAAAAGAGATACGCCTCGCTGATTCGTCAAAATGGACCCTTTTGGAACTTACGACCTCCGAATTTTCAAATGCGCTCGTAGAAAAAGGAGAATTACGCATCCATGATTCGATGTTCGACATTGTTTCATTTCAAATCAAAGGGGACATCGTTTGCGTCGTTGCAGTTCCGGATACCTCCGAAAACAAACTGAGGAACACACTGGATGGACTGCAAAGCGAAGATACCGGTTGGGCCCATTTAGCGAAACTGGCGCAAGTCTTTAGCATGACTCCTTTCGTTGAGGAAGTTTTACCGAAATTGACATTTACCTGCATCAATGAAATAACCAATCATACGTCTCTTTACCGCTACCCAGTCTCATGTTTCTGCTCTAGAGGCTTGGATAGACCTCCTTCCATTTGATGTGACCCGACAATGCATTTCGGTGCATACATAAGCATTCTCCACATCAAAAAAATCACTATGAAAAATTTCACCCTAAGGCTTGGGGTAATTAGTCTTTTCGTGTTTTTGGCTAATTACTCATGCGGACAGGTCGATACAATTACTCGACAACTTCAACTGAACGAAATAGTAATTTCCTACAATAAAACAGAGGAGCGCAACAACAAAGTTCCTCAACCGATTGAAATAATCGACGCTAAAACCATCGCGCGTGCTCAAGCGCAAACTACAGCCGACCTTCTAGCTCAAAATGGATCCGTACTGGTTCAGAAGAGCCAGCAAGGCGGAGGTAGTCCGGTTATCAGAGGCTTCGAAGCAAGTCGCATACTTCTCGTTATCGATGGTGTTCGTATGAATAACTTGATTTACCGTTCAGGCCACCTTCAGAACATCATGACCATCGACAACATTGGTCTGGAAAGAGCAGAAATCATGTTCGGTCCATCATCGGTGCAGTATGGCACAGATGCCTTGGGAGGAGCAATTCATCTTTTTACTAAAAAACCAATTCTTTCGTTAGATGAAAATCCTTTGACTCAGGTCAAAATTCAATCAAGGTATTCCACTGTCAATAATGAGTCGACCACAGGCCTTGATATCAATCTTGGGTGGGAACGCTTCGGCAGTCGAACGATTGTTTCCTACTCGCGTTTTGGAGACCTTCGCAGTGGCAGGAATGCCAATCCGTTTTATGACGGAGAATACATCGATCGGCCCTATTACATTGACAGTAATTTCGACAAACCGGGCTCATTTGGTATTGACAGCATCCTAACGAATGAAGATCCTGATTTACAGGTAAAATCGGGATACAATCAATACAACGTGTTGCAAAAATTCCTGTTTAAACAAAACGATCAGATTACACATGGACTGAACTTTCAATTATCGAGTTCAACCAATGTGCCTCGTTACGATAGGTTAACCGATGTATCGGGAGGCAAACTGAAGTTTAGCGAATGGTACTATGGACCACAAGAGCGAATTATGCTAAGCTATGACTTGAGCGTAAGAAAGAACGAAGGTTTTTTCAATCTATACTCCTTCAATGCCAGTCAGCAAATGGTGACTGAGAGCCGTCATCAACGTCGTTATCAGCAGCCGGGACTTCAAAACCGAATTGAAGATGTCAATGTATCATCCATCAGCGCATTCGCCCAGCACAAGAGCCCCATGCACGAGTTGCAAATTGGTGCCGACGCCCAATTCAATACGCTTCAAAGTACTGCGCAAGAAGTAAATATTTACACGGGAGCCATCAGTGCACTGGATACTCGATATCCCAATGGTACAAATTCCATGAACTTAGCGGGAATCTTCGTTTCGCACCTCTGGAAAATAAATGAAAAAACCAACATCACCGATGGAGTGCGATTGGGTTACAGCATGTTGGAGTCGACTCTTTTGGATTCTACTTTTTTCACACTACCATTTAACACCATTGAACAGAAGACACCAACTTATTGCGGAAGCCTCGGATTAGTTCATAATCACACGAGCAACCTGAAGATTTCATTTCTAATTTCCAGTGCCTTCAGGGTTCCGAACATTGATGACCTAGCCAAAATATTTGATTCAGCACCCGGAAAAATCATCATACCCAACAACAACATCCAACCCGAAAAAACCATATCCTACGAAGCATCCGTCAGCGCAGTGCTAGGTGAATTTGCCCGCTTAGACAATTCCATTTACTACACCACTTTCATCGATGCGATTCAAGTTGCTCCCTTCACGTATCAAGGACTCGACTCCATAGTTTACGACGGCACTAACAGTGGCATCATGGCATCACAAAACTTGGGAAATGGTTACATCTATGGGTTTAACTCAAATCTCAAGACTGCACCAATTGCCCATATGAGTATTCAAGCATCGGCTAATTATACGTATGGTCGAATCAAAACAGAAGAGAGCAACTTACCGCTAGATCACATCGCTCCTTTCATGGCCAAACTAGCTATATCATATGAAGAACAGAGCTTCTTTGCTGAAGCCTATGTCCTATATAACGGAGAAAAGAAATTAAAGGACTATTCCGACAGCGGAGAAGACAATCTGAATTATGCGACTCCGGAAGGAATGCCCGCTTGGTACACCCTAAACACTCGCGTAGGTTATTCCTTCAAAAGCCAACTCACAATGCAAGGAGGCGTGGAGAATATTTTCGATACTAAATACCGTGTTTTCGCAAGCGGTATCAATGCGCCGGGAAGAAATTTTTACTTATCGCTTAAATACCAATTTTAGAAATAGCATAACGAATAATAACAGGGAATCACAAGTCTCCCTGTTTCATTTTGCAATTCGTCATATTGCGAAAACAGATTCTTAACTTTGTCGCGCTCTCTTTGTGAGCATGAATATTGGTTCTATGAAGAAAAAAAACGAATTTATAAATCGTGAAGTTTCCTGGCTTGCATTCAATGATCGCGTGCTGAATGAGGCCGGTAATCCAAGAGTTCCGCTTATAGAGCGAATGAGATTTCTTGGCATTTTCTCGAACAACCTCGATGAATTCTTTCGTGTAAGGGTTGCAACCTTGAGAAGAGCCATGGGTATTTCAAAAAAACCCATTGACCCAATGGATTTTGACCCTGAAGAAACCTTGCAGGAAATCCAGGAAATCATCAATACTCAGCAGGAAAAATTCGACCATTACTTCCATCAGGTACAAGAATTAATGGTGAAGGCAAACGTTTTTCTGACGAATGAAAAGCACATACTTAAAGAGCACCAACCATTTTTAGATGAATATTATACTGAAAGGATAAAACCTTACTTAATACCCGTGATTCTGAATCACAGAATACCCTTTCCGCAATTGAATGATGCAAGCATTTACCTAATTTGCGAGCTTAACCGAAAAGGCCATGGCCATGCATCAACGCATGCCCTCATTGAGATATCGCCCAAACTTCCGCGCTTTGTGGAATTACCCGCCATTAACGGAAAGAAATATGTCATTTTCATCGACGATTTAATTCGGTATTTTCTCAAGGACTTGTTTTCATCCATGCAATTCAGTAGAGCCGAGGCATGGGCCATTAAAACAACACGCGATGCCGAACTCGACATTGACGATGATCTTTCAAAAGGATTAATCGAAAAGATGTCGCGCAGTGTAACACAGCGAAAAAAAGGCGAATATGTTCGCCTCAACTACGACAATTCCATTCCACATCATGTACTTGACTTGGTCCTCAAGAGAGCAAAAATCAAGAACATCGAGAATATTACTCCCGGCGGACGATACCATAACAAACGTGATTTAATGCAATTCCCTGATTTGGGAAGAAAAGATCTTTGCTGGCCTTCACAAGAAGCTATTAGACACGAAGCCTTTCATCACGAAAAGGGACTATTCCATGCCATTCGAGAAAAAGACATTTTATTACACTTCCCTTACCACTCGTTTAATTACACAGTTGATTTGCTTCGACAGGCCGCTATCGATCCGGAGGTTAGAACTATTCGAATAACACTTTACAGAGTTTCTAAAAACTCACAAATTGTAAATGCTCTGATCAACGCAGCTAAAAATGGAAAGCGTGTAACCGTCTTGGTGGAGCTTCAAGCCAGATTTGACGAAGAGCATAACATCAAGATTACACGGCAACTAACGGAAGCCGGAATTCGGGTAATTCCGGGAGTTCAGGGTTTGAAGGTACATTGTAAACTGATTCTGATTTCGAGAAGAGAGTCTAACAAAACGATTCGCTATGTGTATGCTGGTACAGGTAATTTCAGCGAACGAACAGCCAAAGTTTATACAGATCATGCCCTTCTAACGGCACATAAAGAGATTGGTGATGAGGTTCGAAAGTTGTTCGAGTTTTTTGAGAGCAATTACATTCGCAGTGTCAATCGTCATCTGATTGTTTCTCCGTTTAACACACGTCGCAGGCTTATAGACTTAATTAATTCCGAAATCGAATTTGCCGAAAAGGGCCAGTCAGCGCACATAACCCTAAAGCTAAACAACCTTGTAGACGCCTCCCTAATCCGCAAGCTTTACGAAGCATCTCAAGCTGGCGTAAAAATTCATCTTATCATTCGAGGAATCTGTTCGCTGATTCCCGGACTGGAGGGAAAGAGCGAAAACATCCGGGTTATCAATATTATTGGCCGCTATCTGGAACACAGCCGAGTTTTGGTTTTTGGTAATGGCGGATCACCCCTCTATTTCATATCAAGCGCGGATTGGATGGTGAGAAATATCGATCACCGAATAGAAACAACTATTCCCATCTACGACCACGACATACAGCAGCAAATTCAGAAAACCCTCGATATTCAAACCAATTCGAGCAATGAGCGCAAGGGAAAATTAACCGAAAAAAGTCCATTGGAAGTTCAAGAACTTACATATTCCTTTGTGCAAACGTTACAATCAAAACCTCAACACAAGAAATCTAAAAGGTGAAACTTGCCGCAATAGATATCGGGTCCAATGCAATTCGATTGCTCATTGAAGAAGTGCGTGAATTCAATGGCCAATTGAGGATTGACAAGGTTTCCCTGACCCGCGTTCCCGTTCGGTTGGGTGAAGATGTGTTCACAACGGGAAAGATATCTGAGGAACGAATTCGCCAACTGGTTAAAACCATGAGAGCCTTTTGGTATATCATGGATGTGCATCAAGTAGAAATGTTCAGGGCCTGTGCCACTTCGGCTATGCGAGAAGCCAAAAACCGAAAAGAGGTAATTAGTACCGTGGAACGTGAAGCAAATTTCAAGATAGAAATTCTCAGTGGCGATGAAGAAGCTGAGTTAATCTTCAGCAACTACTCATCGCAAAATCTAAATAATAAGGGAAATTATGTATATATCGATGTAGGAGGAGGCAGTACCGAGCTCACCCTTATTCGCAAAGGAAAACGTATCAAGGGACAATCGTTCAATTTGGGGACAGTTCGCTCACTTGCCGGAAAAACAGACAAGGATGCCTGGAAGTCGGCCGAGAAATGGCTTCAGACGAAACCTGTTTCAAGCAACCTCATTGCTATAGGAACGGGCGGAAATGTTAATTCCATTTTTAAACTTCAAGGCAAAAAGCCGAACGAACTTTTGTCACTTGCGGAGATAAAAAGCCTCTACAAGCAACTTAACAGCATGGGGCTTGATGAGCGAATTTTCACCTACAAACTCCGTCCGGACCGTGCAGATGTAATAATACCCGCATGTGAAATCTATATACGAATAATGGAACTCGCGGGTATTAAACAAATGATGGTTCCGAAGATAGGTTTATCGGACGGAATGATTCTTCAAATGGCAAGTCAACTAAAAGTTCACAATTAGACCGAACTTTATCGTAAGTGATTAATTTCGCCTGTGTCTATTTCAAGGCGTTAATTTTATGGTACGAGTTGTCCTTTTTTCAATTTTCGTAATCTTTACTTCTCACTGTTCGTGGGGCCAGGTGTATGGAACTCCAATTACAACATGGGACTTTGCCAATGGCATTCCTTCCGATTGGCAATCAGGAATTATTAGCACCAATTCTATAGCACATTGGGAGTATCGCGGCCCAAGCACTTCACCCGATGTTAATGAGGGAGCTAGAGGATCCTGTTCGGCAATTGCGGTCCCAATCAATTCACTTACTCAAGAAAATGGTTTCGTCATATTCGATGGAAATTATTGGGACGATCCGGGCAATGCTTGCGGTGCCGGATTCGGCACAGGTTCTGATCCTGCTCCGCATACAGCTTGGTTAACAACCAATTCGGTTGATTTGAGCGGCGTTAATTCTGCTGTGCTAACCTTTCAACAGCAATACCGCCATTTTCAAGTTTCAACTAAGGTTTTCATTTCAACCGATGGCGGAACCAATTGGATTGAAATTATCGAGAACACCGGACTTCAATCACCAAGCGCAGAGTGGAAGTCAATAAACATTTCTGAATGGGCAGCCAATCAGCCCGATGTCCGATTAAAATTTCAATATGAAGGAACCTATTATTGGTGGCTTTTGGATGACATCAGCATCTATGAACCCAATGACAATGACCTAATTCTGACAGGAGTCCGATATACCAATAATACCATAGTGAACGGATTGACTACGTTAAATGATTTAGAGTATCACCACTATCCTCTATCGATGTTGCCGAATCTAAAATTCAAGGCAGATGTTCTCAATGTAGGAGGTAATGCCCAAACTGGCGCCCGACTAAACGCTAGGGTAATAAAAGATGATGTTACGGAAGTGTATAACCAGTCCACAAACCCTACTTTACTTGAAGTATCAGCTTCAGAAACATTTACCATGAATGGCACCTTCACTCCCTCGACAGGGGTGGGAGATTATCAGATTAACTACACCATTCTTCAAGACTCTATCGATGACATGTTTGATAACAACTTCGATAGCCTCGACTTCAAAATCACCACATTCACTTATGGAAAGGATGAAGGGCCCATGGAGGACAAATATGTTCCACAGGAGTTTTATGATGAATTCCAGCTTTCGTGCGGCAACTATTATGAAAACAAAAGCAGTGTTCGCAATTGCCACACCATACAGGTTGGTCTTGCTGAAGGAACTGCCGTCGGAAAGGAAATTCGTGGGGTAATTTTCAATGAATCACTCGATACCATTATTGCATACACTCCGCCTTACACCGTCAATTATGGTGACTTAAATGAACCAGGAGAAGAGCGTCTAATTTATTTGGATTTCGAATCACCATTTGCGTTGCAAGCAGACAGTATCTACTTGGTCGCAGTTCAAGAACTTGATTCGGTTCTGCCATTCTATGTGGCACGCAGCGGCAAGAGCTTTGGTGAGTCATCGCTTATTCGTTACGATAATATCAATGCCTCAATTATCAGTACTAAATCATTTCTGGTCCGTTTAACAATTCTACCCGTCACTCAAATCCCCGGATGCACAGATATACAGGCAATTAATTATCAGTCAGGCGCAATCATCGATGACGGTTCATGCGACTATATCGGCTGCACGAATGAAGATGCCGATAATTACGACTTCTCAGCTACCTTCGATGACGGTTCATGCCAAGTGGGTGGTTGTATTGATAGCCTAGCCTCTAATTTTAATCCATTTGCAACCTATCAAAACATTGCTTGTATTTATCGAGGCTGCACCGTAAACAATGCTCTAAACTATAATCCTCAAGCCAATGAGGATGATGGCACCTGTGAGTTTCTGTATGCGCAGGTGGAAGCAACGGCAATTTCAGGTTGTCCTCCATTCGAGCTAGTAATAAACAACAACAATGAGTTTACTCCCGAAGGAGTGTGTGTATACAGTATCAATGGTCAAGAAGTATACAATGTCTGCTCGAGTACATTCGACTATTTGTTTGAAGAACCAGGAATCTACGAGCTAACCTACTCAATTACCATTGGCAATTCAATTGCCGATACGACCATTTCTTTAGAGATTTACTCTCCTTCGGAACAACCCCAAATCACTTACGATCCGCTCAATCATGACCTGGTTTGCACAAATTGTTTCGATGACCAACTGCAGTGGTTCTTTGAAGGCGACCCCATTGAAAACTCCAATGCTGCATCCTTCAATACCGAGTTTGATGGTATTACGCAAAATGGCGATTACCAGGTAATCACAACAAATGCATTTGGCTGTATCACTCCATCTGACATTATCACCGTTGTCCAACCTACGCTTCAGGTGAGTGCTCAAGCTGGCTGTGTGCCTCTCACAATCTATGCAAACAACCTTACTGATACCATTTCAGGTCTTACCTGCTCGCTCAATACCGGGCTAACAACAATTGACTCTTTCAACGAACAAGTTGAAATAACCTTCGATGTTCCCGGCACCTACAACGTTGTTTTGTCGTGCTCAACAGGTTTGGCTTCCGGTGAGGTTCAAACGTCTGTCACTGTAGAAAGTTTAGAGATCCCGATACTGGTTATTGATGAAGCCATTAACTCAGTAGTGTGTTCCAACGCCAATGCTTTCGTTGACTTTACATGGAACATAGATGGTGAGATTGTGACGGGTAACTCCAGCCAGCCGTTAGGCGGTGATGTTTATCAACTGCAAGCCTACTCAGCCTCCGGATGCGGTGGTAGCAACCTATTGATTGTAAATAACACCAACGAACTTGAAGACTTGATGCCAACGTTCTATCCCAATCCGGCAGATGACCTATTGCGCATCGAACTGCAAAAGCCGGGGATTTTCAAGGTACACAATACACAAGCACAGCTCGTTTATGAAAGCCAAGGGACTAAAACCATTGATGTCATTAGCACATCAGACTGGCCATCCGGTCTCTATTTCATTCAATGGCTCGGCGATTCAAATTCACGAACCTTCAAAGTAGAAATTACGCATTAAAAAACATCTTGGCACAGTTTTCGGTATTCTCCGAACTTGTGCGAAGCTGTTAAAGTTTAGTTAAGTGAATCCTTGATAAACTGAAGTTATCCGTACATTTGAAATAAGCTAACCATTCAAAAAAAGTAAATTCGATGAAAAAAGTATTTTTTACCCTTGCAATCGCATTCGGTGCCCTGTCATTTGTTTCCGCTCAAACTCCGGTTGCTTCCGGTCCTGCCATTTTGGTGGATAAGGAAGTTCACGATTACGGTGACATTCCATTTTCTGGTGACGGAACTTGTGAGTTTAAAGTAACGAACACCGGTACTGAGCCACTTATTCTTAGCAAGTGTAAAGGTTCATGCGGATGTACAGTTCCGAAGTGTGATCCAAACCCAATTTTACCTGGTGAAAGCTCTGTGATTACTGTGAAGTACGATACCAAGCGTCCCGGTCCAATCAACAAATCGGTAACTATCAACTCCAATGCTACCAACGAACCTGTTAAAGTGGTTCGTATCAAGGGTAATGTTGGCGCTGACCCTAATGCTGCACCAAGCGGCGCACCCGAAAAAGCACCTGCAGGTGCTCCAGCCGGAGGCAATTAATCAAAACATACAAGAGCTTCCGTCTTCATGGGCGGAAGCTTTTTTTTACCCCTAAAATTCAATCATGAAAAAAATTATCCTTTCTCTTTCACTCGCAATCGGTCTAGCTACCACTGCGTTTGCACAACCCGAATTGGTAACCGGCCCAGCTATCAGCCTTGACAAGGATACCCATGACTACGGCGATATAGCTTTCGACAGCAATGGTGCATGCCAGTTTAAAGTTACCAATACCGGTAACGAACCACTCATTATCTCAGGCTGCCAGGGTTCATGTGGTTGCACAGTTCCCAAGTGCGATCCCAATCCATTGGCTCCTGGTGCATCATCATTCATTGATGTTAAGTACGATACTAAGCGTACAGGTCCATTTCAGAAGTCCGTTACAATCAACTCGAATGCGGTGAACACTCCTGTGAAGGTTGTTACCATTAAAGGAAATGTTGGCGCAGATCCGGGTCTTGCACCTACGGGCGCTCCTGAAAAGGCTCCGGTTGGAGCTCCGGTTAAGCAATAACGAACGCTTTCAGTTAATGAAAAGGCTACCTGCGGTAGCCTTTTTTAATTTCTAGCCATTTCAAAATCGCTGCATGGCAACTTCGTCAAATAGCCACAATAGAAAAAGAGTTATCGCAAACCAACACTTCTCCAGTTCACATTTCCAAGAACAGGCGTATCCTATTTAGTTCTATTGAAGAATCATCCCAAATCGACTTAATGCTTCAAAGCACTGATGCTCAAAAAAAAGGGCCGTTCGTGTGAACGGCCCCTTTTTATTTATTCAATTATCTTGAATTACATACGCTGAATACGAATAGTTTGAACTGAATCCGCACCTTGTACCTTCACAGTGTACATACCCTTCGACATAGCGGTAATATCAACGACTACCAGCGATGAATAAGGATTCAAACTGGCAACACGCTTTCCTGTGATATCATAAATCTCAATCAAGTGAATGCTGGTTCCATCCAAATTACTGATGGTGAAAATACCCTCAGAAGGATTTGGATATACCAAGAATGCTGACTGAACCTCATACACAGAGACAACTCCCTCGCATTCGCAGTTAGCATTGTATACATCGTTAGAAGTATTAGCATCACCATCATCGCAAGAGTCACCCACGAAGAAGCAAGAACCATCGTCAAATGATGCATTCGCATCGTAGTTGCAAGCATTTGAATCTGTGCAACCAGGAATAACGCCTGAGCATGAGCAATCTGCGCCATAAACATCATTGATAGTAGCCGCATTTCCATCATCGCATGCATCACCAGGGAATACACAGCTTCCATCGTCTAACAATGCGAGCATATCGTAGTTACAAGCAGTCATATCTGTGCAACCTGATTGGATACCGCCGCAAGAACAGTCAACACCGTAAACATCTTCTAACGTTGTAGGATCTCCGTCATCGCAAGAATCACCGGGGAATCCGCAAGAACCATCATCCACTACAGCAGCTGCGTTGTAGTTACAAGCAGACATATCGGTGCAACCTGCCTGAATACCCAAACATCCACAATCAGCTTGGTAAACATCTTCTACAGTAGTTGCATCGCCATCATCACAAGCATCACCGGGGAATAGACATGAGCCATCTTCCGATCCAGCAGCAGGATTATAATTGCAAGCAATCATATCAGTGCAACCCAATAGAAGTCCTGCACAAATACAATCTGCACCCAACACATCCTCAACAGTGCCAGCATTCATGTCGTCGCAAGGCTCCCCGGGAAATACACAAGATCCATCTTCGATATCTGCATCAGGATTGAAATTACATGCATCTACAGCAGTACAACCATCGATTGGCAGACAAGGATTACCTTCAATCTCAAGAGCACACATCATACGAGGTGCCGCATAGTTTTGAATTGAGTCGATGAACATTCTAGCCTTGGTAGCAGACATATCCGGATTTGTAAGCAATCCATTTGCATGATTATCGGGTGCTACTAATGCGGCATCCCACCATTGCCATGGACTTGAATCATAGATATTGGCACCACTGCGCATGATTGGATACAAACCATAGTATCCGTTGTTGTTGGCGTTGGCAGCATTGGTGTATTCCAACGTTGGGGTCCAAACATCAGCCAATTGGAAAATAGCATTATTTGAAAAAGCATTAGCTTGTGCCTGCACAGAATAAGAACCACTTACTTCCACCACCTGCTCATCCGTAGTAGGAACGATTACAATTCCTTCTTGGTAAGGGGCAAATGGATCTGTTGGCACGTGGAAAGAAATCATGGGAGTAGAGCTATCCTCGAGCCATGAGATATCCCCCATTGCGCCACCCATGTTAACCATCACATCAAATTCAGAAGTATATGCTTCGTGGTTTGGATAGCAAAGGGTATCTCCGTCTTGTGGGTTAATACCAACCGACGTTCCGTCTGCATTTCCATTTACTTGCTCAATAACCATTGGGATTGGGCCTGTTCCGAATGGATCCCAGTTGAACTTAGGGATCATTGCAATATCCTCCAACCAGTTGTCAAGCGTTGCCGCTGCGAACGCGATATAACCACCGGTACCATCACCCCATACTGCGATTTTAGAGCCATCAACTCCGTAGGGGTTGCCTGCCTCAGCAATTGTTTTGCGGAAATAGCGCACAGCGGTGCGGCAATCCTGCACTCCGCGGTATGCCGCATTCAACAGCGTATAAGAGCGCTCAGGTTGAGTAGGAGCAATCGGATTCCAACCGAGACGGTAATCACACGATGCTACCACATACCCCATGCGTGCGAAGCGCGAGCAAATCTCTACAGCAACGCTATCGGTTTTAGAACCGCCGGTACCTCCGTTTAAAGGATAGGGCAAAAAGTTTCCGGTGTGGAAGAACAACAACAATGGACGATTTGTTTCTACATCGCCCGCAGGGGTGTAGATATCCATTTTCAAAGCCTCCGGAACGGCTTCATTGAGCACTGAATAATAGAGTACTGTGGCATTTACACCATAGACCACATCCGAGGTCACGTTTACATCTGTGAATACCTCGTTTAGATAGCGCTGGGCCGACATTGGGCCTGCAACAGCTAGCAAAAGAGACATCAGCAAGTAGATTTTTCTCATCGCAAAAAAGATTTAGTTAGTAAATTGTTTCAAGCGAATGTAGCAGAAAAAAACCGCTGAATCAGGCAAAAATGAGCATTTATTCACAACTCATAGGTCAGTTGTAAGTAGGCCATTCTTCCTACCAAAGGCCCTCCATACGTCTGTAAATTCAGTTTATTGAGGAGATTTGAACAGCCTAGTTTAACGGTAGTATGAGCCTTTAGAATCATGCAATTGATCTGAGCGTCGATTACATCATACGTTGGAACCAATCCTGTAAACTGTGGACTTCCTTCAAAAATATAGCCCTGTATCCATTTATAGTTCGTTCCATAACCCCATTCCATTTTGGGAGAATTGTTCAATTTCAATCCACGTACATTGAAACCAATGTTAAACTTATGCTCCGGAGTATTGAATGCAGGAATAATCGGGTCATCTTCATTGGACTTTCTCAGTTGATTCCAACTGTAATTACCGGAAAGACTGAGTTCATCAGTGAGGTAATAATTCATTCCGACACTTAATCCTTGGGTAGTAACCGAGTTGGTAGAATTAGCTGCATATCGAAACGCATCAACTGATTTAGGAAGCCCAACCAACGATTGATCAAACTGTACATCCAGACCGATTATGTAACCAATGAAGTGATTGTACTGACTGAAATAATATCCGCAATCGGCAAATAGCTTGTTACCAAAACTTGCTCGATAACCTATTTCAAGTGTTCTAACTTGTTCTGGACGAATAGGATTTGCAGATACATACACCAAAGTGTCTCGGTTCAGACTACCCCTGAAATCATTCCAACTATCGAGGGTGACCAAACTATCAACACCATTCAAATTACCACTCAAGGTTGCAGGGCCTACGTTGAGGAATAGATACTGATCGGATAGGGTTGGATTGCGCAATGCCGAAGAGAAAGACAATCGCGCATAGTGATTCTTTTTCGGGTTGAATACCAAGCTGGCAGCAGGAGAGTATACGTAATCAAAGTTTTGATTCTTGTCGACGCGAATGGTTGCTGATGCCGTAAGCTTATCTTCCATAAACTTCTTCTCCGCCCCCGCGTACATGCCAAACTCGACATTGCGAATGCGTGTACCTGCAGTATCACTGAAAATAGTACCATCGCTATTTGGAGTGTACATTCTGACATTGGCACCGATTCTCAGACGACTCAAACCGCTCACCAGAAACTGCTTTTCGCCGTGTGCATGGTATAAGGATGATCGGTCGTAAAAACGTGTTCCGCCCTCACCCTCGTTGTTTTTTAAAGAAGTAATTCGATTAAAGGCTTCCGTAAATTCAGGACTACCCGGCACGTAATATCCGAGTGTATCTAAACCTATCACGCCACTATTTCCTGTATTGGTCCACTGCTCCACCATGGAGTGCCATCGCGAAAGCGAATCGTTGTATTGATTCAACCATTGCTCATGCGCCTCGTAATCATAGGGCAACCAAAAAGTAGCAGGATCTCCATTCCAGTTGGGATTCATAACCAATCCGGGATATCCGAGATTATCAATTCGATCATCGATACTATCTTGCCAATAACGTATATACACCTTTGCCCAATCCTCATCGCTTCGCGCCTCATCGAGCAAGCGCAGAGAGGTCGCGTATGGGTCATAGCTATTTCCCGCATCCTCGCGGGTTGTATACAATCGAATGAAGAAATCATCGGTCTTTCTTATTTCGAGGCGATTTTGCATGAAGAAGATATCCTTCAGGCGAAAACGATTATCACCCTGATACACCGTTGTGCCCGTTCCGACATTCGTCGCTAAGATTAACTCGGGTGATTCCAACTCCTTTTCGGGGCGAAGCCTAATGTGAATAGACCCGCTAGCCTTCATATTCTTAGTGTCATAATCCAAGACGTCTGATTCTTTGTAACCGGTTCTATAGAAAGTCCCTATTCCTCGGTAGGTCCAGGGAGCAGCATCGCTCAGGTCCATCGCAGGAAAGTACTCATCACCATAGATATTTACGGCGTCGAAACGGCCCGGATTGGAGGTGCCTTCATCACTACCATAGATGGGATCGTAATTCTCGGCCTTCCAATCTTGTGCTGACAGGTAATAACCACTGATTTTATAAGCCATTACTGGCTTTCCATCCTTGTTGGAGACGCTTTCTGCGAATCGAAACTGAGGTTCAACCAGTGAACGCTCCCCTACTTTCAGTTGAGCTGATAATCCTTGGAAGGTCCATGGATCTTTGGTTTCCATGTTAATGACTCCGTTGAAAGCACCTGGACCGAAAAAAGCACTGCTCGCACCTTGCACGATATCTACTTTTTTCACATCCAAATCGGTTGCCCCCAAAAAATTTCCGAGCGAAAAATTCAATCCGGGACTTTGATTATCAACACCATCAATGAGTTGAAGCGTTCTAACAGGAGAAGTACTATTAAATCCTCGTGTATTGATTATGCGGAACCCCAGACTGGCAGAAACCATGTCGACGCCCTTCAGAGCACTCAGGCTTTCATAGAAACTTCCGGAGGCAGCCTCTTTAATCGCTATTAAATCGAGCGTTTCGACTGTGAGCGGATTCATTTTCTGTTTCTCGGAGATACGATCGGAAACAATGTTTACGTCTTTTAGTAATTCTTCGTTGACCGGCAACTTAACGACCAGAAGCTGTGATGCAGACTCGACAGTTTGTTCAGTGGTAATATATCCAACTAAACCAACAGTAAGTGTAGTCGGTAATCCGCTCAGCTGCAGTTCAAATCGACCGTCAAAATCGGTAGCTGCGCCGTTACCGGTGGCCAATTCGCCCACCACAGCTCCTACCAATGGTTCTCCTGTTGCAGCATCAACGACTTTCCCTTTCAACACCTGCCCATGAGCAATCACGGCTAGCAATGTGCAAATAACCAATAGGCTTGATCTAATCATTGCGGTTCTCTGTTTGAGGCGAATATAAAAGAACTCTGCAACCCTCGACAGCTTTCAGGTTGAAGTTTGTGAACGTGGAAGTGTATACAGGTTAGTGCTTCACCAACTCTACTACCACATCATACACTTGCTCCGCAGAGGGCTTGCTGAAATAATCACCATCGCTTCCATACGCGGGTAGATGGGGCTTAGCAGTGATGGTAACCGGAGCCGCATCAAGGTATCGATAGCCTCCTTGGTTATTAATCACCTCATTCAACATGTAAGCAGTTGCTCCACCCGGTACATCCTCGTCGACAAAAACAATGCGACTGGTTTTCTTGAGCGATTCCACTATGCTGTGATTACGGTCGAACGGCAACAAGGTTTGCACATCAATCACCTCACTGTTTATTCCTGCATCGGCAAGCATTTGAGCGGCTTGCAAACAGATATGCAACGTTGAGCCATACGACACAATGGTAACATCACCGCCGGTCCGAAGAACCTCGGGAATACCCAATGGAATTCTAAACTCTCCAATATTGGTTGGCATCGGCTCTTTAGACCTATAACCATTCAGACATTCTACCACAAGGGCGGGTTCTTGAGCAGCTAATAAGGTGTTGTACATCCCCGCGGCCTGTGTCATGTTGCGAGGCACACAAACGTGCATTCCTCGGACGCTGCTGATGATTGCTGACATTGGACTACCCGCATGCCATACACCCTCCAAACGATGTCCGCGTGTTGATATAATAAGCGGTGCACGCTGGCCTCCTCTTGTTCTCCAATGAACAGTGGCCAAATCATCGCGCATTATTTGGAGTGCGTAGTAGAGATAATCTAGGTACTGAATTTCCGCAATTGGGCGCAATCCGCGCATGGCAAGACCAATTCCCTGTCCGATTATAGTTGCCTCACGAATTCCGGTGTCGCTCACTCGCAAATCGCCGAACTTCTCTTGCAACCCTTCGGCAGTTTGGTTCACACCTCCAATTTTACCGACATCCTCGCCAAAGATGAGTGCTTCCGGGTGTGTGCGTAACACATAATCCCAGTTATCACGAATGATTACACGACCATCTACCATTTCCGGAGTATGATCGAAGACGGGGGGCACAGGCTCCACAGACAAAGCCGAACCGTTACCATCATCATAAAGCTGACCTGAGTATCGATCTTCGCATTTCTCCTGCAAAGCCTTCAGGGAAGCTTCTAGCATCGAAGCATTAGCAGCTCCCGGATTCATGCGCAGTGCCTTCTTACCAGCCACGAAAGCATCCTTTCGAATTGGGTCAATTGCTTTTCTCAGCTCAGAAGCAAGAGCCGAAGCACTTTCCGTTCCCAGTGATTCAATTACCGATGCGCAAGACGCTACATCAGCATCCACATCCGCGCGGTAGGCAACCCATGCTTTCTTTTGTTCTTCGCGAACAAATTTCCTAGCCGACTCACGAATTTCATCGAGTTCACGCTCGTTGGCTGATCCATCGGTGATAATAAACTTCTTGAATTGCTCAATGCAATCGTACTGTTCATACCAAGCCAAAAGTTCCTTCGACTTGTAGCGTTCATGCGAACCGCTGGTGCTGTGACCTTGCGGCTGTGTTATCTCTTCAACGTGCACAAGCACGGGTATATGATTCTCACGACAAAAGGCAACAGCCTTTTCGTAGGTCATTAGCAGCTCAGGATAATTCCATCCCTTTGCTTTGAATATTTTAATGCCGTTGGTTGTAGTCGTCTTTTCGAAACCCTTCAAGGCTTCAGAAATGCTCTCTTTTACGGTTTGATATTTCTTGGGAACCGAAATACCCCATCCGTCATCCCATACACTCATGCACATAGGTACTCCTAACACAGCGCCGGCATTCATACTTTCCCAAAACAAACCCTCGCTGGTAGAGGCATCGCCGATTGTTCCAAACGCCACTTCATTCCCTTGATTACTAAAATGAGTATGGCCTGACAATTCAGGTAAGCTTCTATACAATTTAGATGCTTGGGCCAATCCTACCAAGCGCGGCATCTGTCCGGCAGTGGGGGAAATATCCGCCGAAGAGTTTTTCAATTCTGACAGATTCTTCCATGAGCCATCCTCGTTGAGAAAACGTGTGGCGTAATGGCCACCCATTTGGCGTCCGCCGCTGGCAGGTTCGTGCTCAACATCGGTATGCGCGTACAACGCAGCAAAGTATTGCTGAACCGTAAGCTGATCGATTGCCATCATAAGCGTTTGATCGCGGTAATATCCGCTTCGCCAATCACCGGGCTTGAATTGCTTGGCCAATGCTATTTGTGCCAATTCTTTTCCATCACCGAAAATGCCAAACTTGGCTTTACCGGTCAATACTTCCTTCCTTCCCAGCAAAGAAGCTTCGCGGGAAATACATGCGAGTTTAAAATCATCAAGCATTCGCTGACGAATTTTCTCTTCGGTGAGGATATAGTCGGGCGTTTCAAACGTTTTGGACATGGCGCGAAGATAATGATGAGAGACATGCGGGCAGCAACGTCAAAGAGCGACAAAAGAGTGTTTTTTTCTAAGTGCAGCCAACTCGCAAGCTATCTGTGCAGCAACCGCTGCATTATTGAGTACCAGCTGCTTATTGGCGAGCTGACTCTTTCCTTGGGTAATACCGTTGAGCTGCTGTAAAAGAAATGGAGTCAGTTCTTTTCCTGAAATCCCGCTGTCATTCGCTGCAACAATGGCCTTCTGAATAGCTGGTTCGATGATGCTTCGAGGAATTTCAAATTCCTCCGATATGGGGTTGGCAATTAACATTCCGCCTGCCAAATTCATCTTTTTCTTTTCATGAATAAATGCTGCTATTGCAGCTGCGGTATTGAGGTGCATAGACAGCTGAATACCAGAAGTTCGTGAATAGAAAGCCGGAAAATCTTTTGTTTGATAGCCAATCACAGGCACCCCCATGGTTTCGAGGTATTCCAGTGTTTTGGGTAAATCCAAAATGGCCTTTGCCCCTGCGCTTACCACAGCCACAGGCGACAAAGCAAATTCGGGGAGATCGGCAGAAATATCCCAGGTAGACTCTGCCCCTCTATGCACACCACCAATTCCACCGGTTGCGAACACATCGATTCCGGCCATGGCCGCAATGAGCATAGTCGCTGAAACCGTGGTTGCTCCATTCAATTGTTGCGAAACAGCAAATGGGATATCGCGTCGGCTGCACTTCATTACATCCGAAGCTTGGGCCAGGCGCGTTAGCGATTCATCTTCCAAACCGATACAGATCTTTCCTTGCAGTATTGCAATGGTTGCAGGCACCGCGCCATTCTTTCGAACCTCGTTCTCAACATCACGGGCAACAGCTAAGTTCTCGGGGTAAGGCATTCCGTGTGAAATAATCGTACTCTCCAATGCAACTACCGGGCGGTGTTCATTGAGTGCAGCATGCACTTCTTCCGAGAAATTAAATTCATTCATCCAAGCCATGGCGTTATTCAATAAGGTCGTTTTGCATACGCTGCATATTCAGCACCCGGAGATACTCACTGAGCAGTTTTCGATAGTCATTTTCAGGACAATCGGACATGGCTCGATGAACGATAGCTATGCTTTCAAGAAGTTGTTCCTCGGCAATTGGATCTTCAATGCTCTCGAGCAGCGTTAGGCACTCAAGCGTTAGCGCATATTCACCCGAAGCAGCTAGTTCGGTGATTTGGATGACTGCTTCCACAGGCTGTAAACCTGTATTCCACATGAATCCGACGATTTCCTTGTGTATGTGTTTCCATTCACGCTTTGCCAATGCATCCAGAAAATAGCCTTCCACATTGGAAACTTTGAGAGAACCAAGTAGCTCTGCTACCCGCTGTTTCAAGGCGTTCGGTGCTTGCGAGGCGTAGAAAGCCAACAGCGGCTCGACCATAGGCGCCGAACCCTCTTCTTCACAACGAGCAATGGCCTTTGCAACCAAAGTGTCGTTATCGCTAAAAAGATCATTTCTGATTTCGTCGAGTTTTCGTTGTTGTGCTGTTGCCATGCCTTTTCTTTCGTGCAAATGTAGTCGGAAGGCCACGCTCAAATATTGCCTTGCTGCGCTCGGGTTGAGTATTTTTTCGTAAACTTGCGCATCAAACAAAAAAGTCAACAACATGAAGAATTTTCTTACTGCTCTATTTATATGCTTCGGAACGGCGTTGTTTGCGCAATCATCAAACACAATCGACGTAACCATTAGCGGCCAAACCAGTCGTGAGCAACTTGCTCAGCTGAGAAGAGATTTACACGCCCAAGGAATTGTATTCAATTACGCTCCACAATTTGACAATGAGCGCCATTTGACCGGCATTCGTTACAAGGTGGCAACATCTGACAATGTTCAGATTGGCGAAGGAAGTCATGAGGCATTGCAGCAACCGGGTGCTAACATTACGTTTCACGTAAACCCAAGCACCAAGACTTTTTCGGAAGAAAAAAACGCAGTACAGAACAAATAAGAAATTTGCAATACCAAAAAAGTCACTCCATGCGGGTGACTTTTTTTATGCTTTCATCTTTTTCAAAAGCTCCGCTATTTCAGCCTCCTTTTTAGTACGAAGCTCATCCCACTCACCGGAACTCACATGCAATGGTCGATGGTTTATGAATTTGAGCAAAGGCTCGATTTGCTTTATATAATTACGTGCCGCCGAATCCATAAAAGCAATCTTGAACTTTTCGAGAATATACTCCACTGCTACTTCCGAAGGGTGCAGCATATCGGCAGCATAGAAGCGATAATCGCGCAATTCATCGACCATGATTTCGTAGGCCGGGAAATAATGCACAAAATCAAATTTGTTTGCCAATGCATTTGCCGCAATCATCAGATTTGCCTTTGACAATTGGTTTCCGTGAGCCCCATCGCGCCAGTAGCGCACAGGACTAACCGTCAAGATAATTTGCAACGCGGGGTTCATTTCTCTCAATTGCCCAATGACACGCGACCATTCCGATTCCATAACGGAAGCCTCCTGCAGCGATTTCGTAAACAGTGCCTGGGGTATTTTGTGGCAGTTGGCCACCCATTCACCGTTGTCCATCCATTGATAGCCCCAAGCGGACCCCCACGTTAGAATAAGTGTGGAAGCACCCTTCAAGAAATCATGGAAGGTTGATAATTGTTCGTTGACCGATTGGGTCAATGCATCGACCGACGAGTTGCTCCACTTTCCATGATGATCGAAACTGTGAAAAAGACCATCGTGCTCGACCCACTCATTGCCTGTGTAAGTCTTCGATTGCATGGCGCGTATTAGGCATCGAGACATAACCGAAGGATGGAACAAAATGCCATTGGGATTTACACATACATTGAATCGTTTGCTTTCGAACCATGCCCCCACTTCTTGCGCAAAGCATGAACCCATAACAACGATAGAATCATTCAATCCAAG
>JBKCGW010000422.1:0-1928 GCA_046303175.1 Flavobacteriales bacterium | reverse complement strand
AGTGCTGTAAGAAGTACAAGCACGGGAAGCGGTGTAAGAAGTGCCCGAAGAGCGGGAAATGATTACGGATTACGAATTACGGATTACGAATTACGGATTACGGATTGGGGTGGGCGGTGCGGCTTCTAGATTGTGGGAGGTGTGCCGAGGTGAGTTGTTGTTATTCCACTTACAGCCTCACCCCTTGCCCCTCTCCAGAGGAGAGAGGAATACCCCATTATGCAGATCGTTGGAATTTCAACAGCGAATGTCAGTGGTTCCTAATATTTACAAAGCAAAACGCTCGTGTGAAGGTTCTCCCCTTCCCCTCGGGAAGGGGTCGGGAGTGAGGCTAAAACCTTTCACGAGAAGGTTCTCCCCTTCCCCTCGGGAAGGGGTCGGGGGATGGGCTCTGACATCACACACACCACCAGCTTTGGCAAACACTCCCTCACAAGAAGCGATGACCCAGCCGTACTTCGTACTTTGTACTTTGTACTTACTGAGCTCCTTTCTCCAAATTACTATTCCTCTTACTATAGAGGAAGTAAACAACCACGCCGAGAGTTCCCCAAATGATGAACGCATACCAGGTGTGGATGCGCACTTGGGTCATGAGGAAGATATTGAACAACACGCCGAGAGGGGCAATGATGTTGACCATGGGCGTTTTGTAAGGACGATCCAAATTCGGTTCGCGCTTGCGGAGAATCAATACCGCCAAACAAACCATCGAGAAGGCGAGCAACGTTCCCATCGAACACATTTCCGAAATGTTATTGATAGGAGTTACGGCCGCAACAATCGAAACAATAAGACCCACGAGAATCGTGCTCTTATAAGGTGTCTTGAACTTGGGGTGGAGCGAACCGAAGATGCCACGTGGCAACAAACCGTCCTTCGCCATACCGAAGAAGATACGGGTTTGACCGAGCATCATCACCAGCATCACAGAGGTAAGACCTGCTACAGCAGCTATCGTAATCGGATAAACCGCCCATGAAATACCCGCTCCCGAGAAGGCCGAGGCCACCGGTGCTTTCAAATCGAGGGTTGAATAAGGTACCATACCGGTAAGAACCAACGATACGAGGATGTAAAGAATCGTGCAGATAACCAGCGATGCGATGATAGCAAAAGGAACGTCTTTCTTGGGGTTGATGGCCTCGCCCGCCTGCGTGCTCACCGCATCGAATCCGATGTAGGCGAAAAACACAATAGTTGCGGCTGTGAGAACACCTCCAAATCCGAAATTCACGTCACCGGTAGGATTTCCGGCAGCATCCAGAATCGGCTGCTCTGCAGGGATGAACGGCACCCAGTTTTCAGGATTCACATAGAATGCACCCGCGATAATTACAAAAAGCACCACGGCTACTTTCAAAATCACAATCAAGTTATTGGTGCTAGCAGCCTCCTTGATACCCTTGATGAGAATGCCCGTTACGAGCCATGTGATAAGGAATGCAGGCAAATTGAAGGCAAAACCGCCATAGGTGATGGGGTCGTTGTTGAGCCAATCGGGTATATGCAAACCGAACATATGAAGGAGCTTCGAGAAATATCCGCTCCATGCCACAGCCACAGTAGTGGCACCCATCATGTACTCGAGAATAAGGTTCCAACCGATGAACCAAGCGAAGAGTTCACCCACAGTTCCGTATGCATAAGCATATGCAGAACCTTCAACCGGCAATACCGATGCAAACTCAGCATAGCACAACGAAGCAAAAAGACAACCGATACCGGCAATCACAAATGAAAGCGCCAAGGCAGGACCCGCATGGTCGTGGGCAGCAATACCGGTGAGGGTGAAAATACCACCGCCGATGATGGCACCAATACCGAGCGAGGTAAGTCCCCACTTGGTGAGAATACGCTTCAGTTCACTTTTTCCGGCCTCAGCATGAAAGGCAGAGATGGGTTTCTTTCTCCAAACACTTGACATA
>JBKCGW010000421.1:0-6991 GCA_046303175.1 Flavobacteriales bacterium | reverse complement strand
CGTAAATGCCTATCTCACGAATTGGGCATTGGAAGCGGGAGCTCAGTGGGAATGGTGGCCAGGCGATGGTCTGCAATTCCCCAATAGTCCGTTCACTTTTGTTTCGATTCCGAATGACAACGAATACTATGTTGTCAACGTCCAGAATCCTTCTTATCCCGGCTGCAGCAATACCGACACGATTTATCTTGCTCTTCCTGATATTCAACTTGGAGGCTACATTTTTCTCGATAGTAATCAGAACGGCGTGTTTGATAGCGACGAACAAGCGCTTCCGAATTTCCCCTATTCACTTGCCGACAATCAATACAATTCTTTCAGCGACCAAACAGGTGCCTACTTCGCATTCACAGACAATGCAGGAAGTGGCATTTCTCTGTTAATCGACAACAATCTCTGGACCCCTACAACTTCGACCACATTCAGCCCTGATTTAACAAGCGGACAATCCGTTTACAACTTCAACTTCGGGGTCATACCCAGCAATACTCCTACAACGGTGGTAGGTGGCTATATATCTGTACCAAATGCACTTTGCATCCAGAACAACACTCAAATCATTAGCATTACGAACTATGGAAATACCCAACCATCAGGATACGCGGTTTATTCGTTCGATCCAGTGTGTTCGTTTGTAAACGCAACACCCGAGCCCGACTCTATCTCAGGCAACCAGCTCTTTTTCGATTATGGTCCTCTGAACTTCGGTGCTGTTGCCAATTTGAATGTGACGCTCGACATGCCTGATACGGCATTACCGGGCGACAGCATTTGGTTCAACCTACAAACCTTCTATTTCAGCGGCGGTGACACGCTGGCGGCCAATACCGACCCGACTACAACGCCCGTTCTCTGCTCATACGACCCGAACGATATACGTGAACTGAATGGTATGGGTCCCGAAGGTCGTATTGCACCCAATACTACACTCGACTATGTCATTCGATTTGAAAACCTGGGAACGGCCCCTGCCTATAATGTAGTCATTATCGATGAACTGCCCGAACAGGTTGATCCGTTGACCATTGTTCCGGTGAGTGCCAGTCACAACTATCATATGTACGTAACTACTTATGGAGCTCTGACAATAGAATTTGACAACATCAATCTCCCGACAGAACAAGAAGATTCGACATTGAATGAAGGATACATTCACTTCCGCATCGATCAGGATCTCGATTTACCGGTAGGCACTCAATTCACAAACAGCGCATCCATCTATTTTGATTACAATGAACCCATTCATACGAATGAGGCAATGACGACCATTTACGAATGTCCACAAGCATACCTTTCTGTTGTACTGAACGACAATACACTGGAAGTTCTGGATGAAGTGGCTAGCGTAGAATGGTATCTGAATGGCAACGTAATTCCCGTGTCAACACCATCGCTTACAGCCGAAGTGTCGGGTATCTATCAAGCCATTGGAACTACCGGCGAGGGCTGTGTGCTCACATCAGAAGAATTTGATGTGATGGTAACAAACTCTATTGCGACTATTTCAATCATGCCTCGATTGTTTCCAAATCCATCCTCCGGTGATGTAAACCTTCGCACGACATCGGAATGGTTGGGATGTAAAATGACCGTTATAAATGCTACGGGAAGTACTCTATACACCAGCGTTGTCTCTAGCGAACAGACGACTATCCCATCACAACGTTGGTCTAGCGGTCTTTACAACATCCTAATCACCCGAGGAACTAAAGATGCATCGCTCCATTTTGTGAAGCAATAGAGATCGATATTGAGGTAGTCTTTCAGAGAAAGAATGGGAAAAGAAACAGAAACAGAATGACAAAGAGAGTGCATGCCCAAATGCCCCCTCAACAACCTTACCCCTTACCCCTTTCACCTTTCACCTATTACTTATCTGTACCCTCGTATTCCACCGTCACAATCACCTCATTTCTTCTGCACAGAAACTGATACGGCGCATTGTAGCCGAGGAATCGGAAGTGACCGTTGTGCTTAATTCCTTGCTCTTGCAATAGCCGTTCGAGTTTGGCTGCGTGTTTTTGAATGTCTTCATCGGAAGCATATCCGCCGAAACGAATGGCGGCGACGTATTCAGGCTTGCTCGTTGAAAGATGCACTGATGGATCATTGGGCTTTGGCAGGTTATCGGGAGTCATCCCCTGAGGCATCACAAAGCTCATCGTCGAACCCGTTTCACTCATGTCCATGTGCACAGGAGCTGTCATGGCGATGGACATGCCCTGCTGGTTACCTCCGAAAATGTATCCGGCCAATTTGCGGAATCCCGGAGATGCAATTTCTTTGTAGGTACTTGCTGTAATAACCACCGTAGCCATGGTGGTTGGGGGATAATATCGGATTTCAAATCCCCTTTCCTTCTTAATTACCTGATAGGGCTGTTTCTCGGTTTTGTTGGATGCCATAAGCGTATAGAGTTGGGTGAGTGTTGGTATGAGAACCACCAGCAACACAATGAGTAGGATTTTCTTTTTCATAGTTATTGACCGATGTTGGAAGCGAAAGAAGCCATTTTCGAAATAAATTGACGTGACATTTCCTATTAGAACAACCCTTGAATGTCATTGTTTGTAGCTCAAAGAAAAAAAGTGGATGAACAGAATTCCAACTTTTGCATATATTGCTCATCTAATCAAATCCAATTCAAATGAAAAAACCTTTACTATTTCTTTCTCTTTCGGCATTGGGACTAGCGGCGGCTGCTCAAACCGTAATCTTCGAAGACAACTTCGATTCATACACAGCCGATATGGGTGTTGCTGAACAAAGCCTGGTGTGGGACACATGGGATGGATCAGCTGCTCCTGATGGTGTTGTTTCAACCGATTTTGCTTTTAGCGGAACCAACAGTGCTAAAATCGAAGGAATGGCTACCGACCTTGTTCTTCCTATCGGACCTTACACCTCTGGGAAGTATGATATTAAATTCAAAATGTACCTCACGGATGCAGGAGGTTACTTCAATGTGATGCATGCATGGACAACTGCTCCTAATACATGGGAGTGGGCAGTGGATGTGTTCTTCGCAACCGATGGCACTATCACCTGGACAACAGGAGGTGCTCCGGGTGGAGATAGTTCAGTTGCGCTTGGAGAATGGTTCGATGTGCAGGTAACAGCTGATATGGATAATGATCTGGGCTATGTGTACATCAACGGCGCGATGGTGAACAGCTGGCAGTGGTCGTTGAACAATGCCAACGGTAATGCCGGACAAAACGTATTGGCTGCTGCAGACTTCTTCGGCACCAATGATGCCGGTGGTGAAGGTCTTTACTACATCGACGATGTTCAGTTGATTGAAAGCACCGGTGTTTATACCGAAGAAGTAAACGCTGCAAATATTGGCATGTGGCCTAACCCGGCTAATAACCAATTGACCATTACGTTGCCTTCATCTACTCAAACTGCCGATGTGCAGATTTTCGATGCTCAAGGTCGTATTGTAGCGAACACACTCTTAACTGCTAGCTCACAAAATATCGACGTAACAGCTTTCGAAGCGGGTCTTTATACGGTGCGCGTAGTGTGTGGTGAGAAAGTGTATGCGCAGAAGCTCGCAGTAGAATAAGTACTGGGTACTAGGTACTGGGTACTGGGTACTGGGTACCGGTTACTAGATAATAGGTAATAAGTAAAAGGTGTTGAGCCTTAAAGATAAAAAAAGCCATCCGAAGGGGTGGCTTTTTTAGTAGCGAATGACGAAGACCTATGGCGTTTAATACTAAACAGTCTCTCCCACTCGCCATTCGCCACTTGCCACTTGCCACTTGCCACTTGCCACTAGAATAGCTTCACGAAGTGCGTGTAGACTAGTTGCTGTTCTTCTGTTTCGAGTCGGAGTATGTAGCTACCTGACGCTAACGACTCGGTGTTTACATTGAACTGCTTACCGGTTGAGGTTCCCTCTTGCACGAGTCGGCCATCCATGGTTAAAATGCACCAGTCGGCTGTCGTGTGACGCTCCATAGTCACCCAAAGCATATCCTTGGCAGGATTGGGATAAACGGAAACAATTCCAAGCGAGGTAGAGTAATCGACATTGCCAATGATATCAATTTCCACACAGACTGTATCACTCATGCAACTTTCGCCCAGCGTTTCATACACGCACAAAGAAGCCGAGCCACTACCCCACCACTCCAACACACAGGCTGAATCACTCTCCGAAAGGATGGTTCCGGAATCCACAATCCAATTCAATTCAGCACCGGGGTAATAATCGGACACCCAATACTCGGGTGTTTCATTGTCGATTGTTGTAAGTGGGCCGTTAATAGTAAGTATAGCGGGTTGGTAACACGATCCATCATCCCACAGCGCAAGTGAATCATAATTGCAAGCGGTCACATCCAAACAACCATAGAGCGACTCACACAATGCAATCAACGAATCACTGGCAACCAATGCCGGGTCGTATCCAATCAACATGATTTGAGTCGTGTCGGTATCCCATTGACCGCAGTCGTCGCTACTTGTAACCACCACCTGCGAGTTTTGATAAAAGGACCAGTACACATTCGATGCCTGCCAATTGTTCTGGTAATTGCCATCTAAATACCAACTATACCAATAATCCGAGGCTGTATTTCCTCCTGTCACCGTTGATTCTACAAAAACACTTTGCCCACACATCGCCGCAACGGTATCAGGCAACTCTACCACAAGCGGGGCAACGTTTACCGTTACATTCAATGTATCCGTTGCTGTATAGCCGCACGCATCGACCACGCGAACATAGAGGTCACCTGCATTCGCGACAGTAATCGAAGCTGAATTAAAATTGCTGCTCACCCATGAATTATTGGATGCTGTGAAATAATAGGATAAATCGGGTACTCCTCCTTCACCATAAGCGTAGATGGATCCATTTTCTCCGCACTCAAAGGGTAGTATATCATACGTATCTTCCAAACTAACCGTAAGGGGATCAAATTGAAATACGTTGTAGGTCAGATTCACTGTAATCGGCTGCAGTCCGCACGTATCGCCAATAGTGACTGTGTAGTGGGTGGTGTCTATGAGGTTTGCACTGAAAGAAGGTTCTGTGCTACCATCATTCCACAAATAGGTGTAGTTGCCAAATCCACCCTGCACGATGGGCTCCACGAATACATCACCAGGACAAATGTCAACAGTGAATCCTTGCACAATAAACGGATAGATGACATCGCTGATGTAAAAGGTGAAATTGGAATACGCGCCGGAACCACTGCACGAAGCAGGCACCATCATGCTGAGCAAAACGGTATCAACAAACTCAACCATTGTATCCGAAAAAGCCTCAAATGGAATATCTACGTAGGACTGATCGGGATTAAATACTATGGAATCCGGCATTACGCTGTAGTCCGTGCCTTCCAACGCGCTTCCACTCCAATCGAGATAACAGGTTAAAGATTCCTGGTTATTACTAGCCACTGGTCGTTGAATGCGCACAGCACCTTCGCCACACTGCTCGTAGACGATGTTATTGTTGGGCCCATCTACATCGAATTGCAAGCTCGCAATTGATGCGTAGTCGGATGAAAGCGTTCCACCCTTGATAAAAACTCCGGAATCCATAGAGTTATCGCTTGCATCACAAATAGCAATCTTGACATGATAGGTTTCACCGCAAGAGACTTCAATTGCAGATGCGATAATATCCGTATAGCCATCCAATTGAATGTTGTTAATGTCTAAGATGTAGGCATCATATCCACCAGCAATGAGCCCCCACAATTCACCATCACTTATCTCTTGGTTATAATATTCACAATAGTTACATGGTCCTTCCAAACTATTTCCATTATTAATAGAATTGACGGATACCGGAATATCCGTGCCCGGTATTACAGCCAAATTGATAGCATTGTTTTGAAATGGTCCTGCAATACCCGGCCCGCTCACAAAGATTCCGAATACATCGTTGTAAGACGAAGAAACATAGGAATCGTATTCTTCCGAACCCCAAACAAATTCAAACTGAATTGAGTCGCTATATGGAATGTAATCGAACTCAATAATAGATAGATCATTCACCTCGTTTCCTCCATTGGATGAAACCAACGTCCACATATCTGTATCTGCATCACCATTGCTCGTTACGCCGTAAGTTGATTGTGAACCGCTATCATTCGGGCCAATCAAGTCGTATGCTCTTCCCGTTGACATGGCCAACCCTGAGCTCAGACCGATGTTGCAATTCGAACACTGGAAACTTCCGGCAGAGGCAGCATATGCAACTTCGGCCGGTTGTCCGTTGAAGGTAATATTGAATGCCTGAGCACCCTGCCCCATCATTTGCTGCACCATTTGCGCAACCGTAATATCAGATTGTACGACAAGTTGTGCATTGGATTGAATACATGAAAAAAACGATGCAACTAAGACTATAAGAGCGAAGGAAGAATGCTTGAAAAAATAGACAGGCTTCAATTTCTCTTGATTCACACCATGCAGAAAGGAATGATTCATCGAGTAAATATATTCCTGAAGAAAAGACGCTTAAAATCAAAAACATCGAGCAATTCCATTCCTAACAATGTCTATTCAAATTGAAAGGATACTCTAAACAACCACAAGGCACTAACCCGCAACAGTAACTCCCAATAACTGTCCGACGGCAAACGTGATAGCGGCAGCAGCTAACCCGAAAAGCACTTGTCGCATGCCCGACTTCCACATGCTTCTTCCGGTGAAGAGCGTAATAGATGCTCCAATCAAAAACAGCCCGGCAGAGCTGGCAGCAACGCTCAACAAGATTGCCTTATAGCCTTCGGTAAAGAAGAACGGAAATAGAGGACTGATGGCACCGATAGAAAACAGAAAAAACGAATAAAGTGCAGCCTCCATGGCTGAACCCTTAAGCTCTTCGGGGTTAATGCCCAACTCTTCGCGTACCAGGAATTCATGTGCACGCGAAGTGTCGTTTACTATTTCGCGCGCCATGCTATTTGCCTGCGCCTCGGGAATTCCTTTCGCAATGTAGATCAGTGCTATTTCGCGA
>JBKCGW010000420.1:0-16991 GCA_046303175.1 Flavobacteriales bacterium | reverse complement strand
TTTGGAAGAGGCTTCTTTGTAGTCATTCAATGCCCAAGTGGTCATGCCCAATTCAGCACCTGCATTGCGCTTGTCAGGAATGGAAATATAGGCGGCCAGTTTAGAGAAATAATTGTAGAGCGATGGCAACACCATTTGAATGGGATTCGATTTGGGGTTCGCTTCGAAGTAGTGAATGATGCGATTGGCTTTTAGGACGTCTTTTTGCCCAAGGGCTTTCTGCAACTCCCATACATTGTAGTCCTTGCTGATACCAATATTTTGCTCAATGTGTTGTCCATTGATTTCGCTGCCTGCCGGCAAAATGATTGCGAGCTTATTGATGGCATTCACCACCTTACTCAAGTCTGTTCCAAGGTACTCGGCAAGCAATTGCGAGGCGCCTCCGTTGATTTTGAAACCACGGGATTTCACGTAGTTTTCAATCCACTCAGGCAGCTTGTAGTCTTTAATTTTCTGTGAGTCAAAAACGACTCCCTGCTTCTCTAATTGCTTGTAAACTTTTTTCCGTTTATCGAGTGTCTTGTTTTTGTAGTTGAAGACAAGGAGTGTGGAAGGGGTAGGTTGTTGCAGGTAATGCAACAGGTGTTTCATGTCTTCATCATCGTCCTCCTGTTTGCGACTCTTCCACTCTTTCATGTCCTGAGCTTCTTTTACAATCACGACTTGTTTGTCGCCCATCATAGGGAAGCTCTTGGAAAGCGATATGACCTGTTCCATCGATACGTCGCGGCCATAAACGATGGTTTGTCCGAATGCCTTACTTGCTTCATCTAAAACATTGTTCTCAATATAATCGGTAAGAACATCAATGAAGTAGGGCTCTTCGCCCATGAGGAAGTATACGGGCTTGAAGTTTTTTAATTCTATATCGCGCTGAATACGGATGTGTTCCATGTGTGCTGAGAGAAAAGATGAACGAATTAATCCCAACGCAGGTGACGCACCGATTGGCCTTCGTCACGAATTTCCTTGAGGGCTGCTATACCTACTTGAATGTGTTTGTCCACGAAGTTGCTGGTGATTTTTTGATCACTTTCACTGGTTTTTACTCCTTGGGGAATCATTGGCTGGTCGCTCACGAGTAGAAGCGCACCCGTGGGTATTTTGTTGGCGAAACCAACGGTAAACAACGTAGCGGTTTCCATGTCTATGGCCATCGCGCGGATGCGACGAAGGTACTCTTTGAATTGTTCATCGTGTTCCCAAACTCGGCGGTTGGTGGTGTACACTGTGCCTGTCCAGTAATCGAGACTGAAGTCGCGGACGGTGGATGATACAGCGCGTTGCAATGTAAACGCCGGCATGGCAGGGACTTCAGCCGGGAAGTAGTCGTTGCTTGTTCCTTCACCGCGAATGGCCGCAATAGGGAGTATGAAATCCCCAAGTTGATTTTTCTTTTTCAATCCACCGCACTTTCCCAGAAACAACACTGCCTTAGGCATGATTGCGCTTAGCAGATCCATGATGGTTGCTGCATTGGCGCTTCCCATGCTGAAGTTAATCATGGTAACTCCATCGGCAGTTGCCATCGGCATCGCCTTTCCTTTGCCAATGATCTCTACGTTGTGCCATTCCGCAAATTTTTGAAGGTAGCCATCGAAGTTCGTGAGAAGTATGTAACTGCCAAATTGATCGAGCGTCGCGCCGGTGTAGCGGGGAAGCCAGTTTTTTACGATTTCTTCTTTTGATTCCATTTTGCGGTGTTCTTTGTTTCTTTGTTGAAGAATATCACTTCATCGTTCAAAGGTAACCCGAAACGTGCAGAAGCTTCATTTCCCTCAGCCTGATTTGCGCATACAACTTGTAAATGAATCGCCGCAAGTGTGGGATGTCGTAAGAAAAAAATGGGTTACACTAACTCCGGAAGAATGGGTGCGACAGCATCTGATTCACTTCTTGAATAACCAACGCCAATGGCCGTTTTCTCTGATGGCTGTGGAAAAATCAATCACTTTCAATGGAATGCAGCGAAGAGCTGATGTTGTGCTCTATAATCGGACTATGAAACCGGTATTAATTGCTGAATGTAAAGCCCCTGAAGTGCCCATCGTTCAAGCCACCCTCGATCAGGCTGCAGTTTATAACCGAGTGCTGGGAGTCGATTTTCTGTTGCTTACCAATGGTTTGCACACGTCGTGCTGTCAATTCACGGATGCAGCAGCCGGTTACGAATGGCTGTCGGACGTGCCCTTTGGCGAGTAGTATGTGTAAGATGATGCAATCTGTTGGTGCGTATGTCACGGAATCGCAGAGTTCAACGATATTTGCCGCCAAAATTTGAATTCTTCTATGAAGACGGAGTTAGAAAAAATTCTTTCGGTTTCCGGTAAACCAGGCATTTTCATGCTCATTACCGGTGGTCGTTCAACCATAATCGTGGAGTCGCTGATTGATGGAAAGCGTTTGCCGGTGCACCCAACACAGAAGGTGAGTGCATTGAGCGACATTACCATGTTCACGTACGAAGAGGATGTGCCTCTGCGCGAAATTTTCCTCAAAGCAAAAGAGGCATTTGCAGGCGGTCCTGCTCCCGATCCTAAAAGCGAAAGCAAAGTGTTGCGCGACGCAATGAAGAAAATTCTTCCTGATTACGATGCCGAACGAGTTTACGACTCTGACATTCGCAAGCTGCTCACTTGGTACAACATCCTGCAAGCAAAGGATATGCTCGATTTTTCTGAGCCTACCGTTGCAGCCGAAGAGGGAGAAGCTTAATTAGCTTCTCTTGAATGAAGAAGAGACAACCGGGTTTTTAGGGTCGGCGTAGTTGTAGAAGCCTTCTCCTTTTTTATCACCGAGTTTCCCTGCGGTTACCATATTAACCAACAGCGGGCATGGAGCGTATTTGGGATTACCGAATCCATCATGCAGCACGCGCAAAATCGATAGGCATGTATCGAGGCCAATGAAGTCAGCAAGGCGCAGCGGCCCCATAGGGTGTGCCATGCCGAGCTTCATAATGGTGTCGATTTCCTCAACGCCTGCAGTTCCTTCATACAGCGTATAAATGGCTTCGTTGATCATCGGCATAAGAATCTTGTTGGCAACGAAACCCGGATAATCATTTACAGAAACCGGAATCTTTCCAATCGCTTGTGATAGTTCGGTAACCTGTTGGTTTACTTCGTCTGTTGTTGAATACCCGCGGATTACTTCCACCAATTTCATTACCGGCACCGGATTCATGAAGTGCATTCCGATTACCAATTGAGGACGCTGCGTAGCAGCAGCGATGCGTGTGATTGATATGGATGAAGTATTGGTTGCAAGGATGCAATGAGCAGGTGCAAAGGAATCGAGTTGACCGAAAATTTTCAGCTTCAACTCAACGTTCTCCGTTGCGGCTTCAACGATTAAATCTCTATCTGCGCTTGCCGCAGCCATGTCGGTGCACAGCGTGATGTTGGCGAGAGTTGCGCTTTTCGATTCTTCCGTGAGTGCTCCCTTGGCAATCTGACGATCGAGATTTTTTCCAATAGTAGCAATTGCTTTATCCAGCGCTTCCTGTTTTACATCGATGAGATTTACCGGAAAACCGTTTTGTGCGAACACGTGTGCAATGCCATTGCCCATTTGACCCGCTCCTACTACTGCAATTTTTTTCATGCCTTGAATTTTGGTGGCGAAATTAACGCGGTTGATGGATTTTGACATCGGTCTGTTTTTTTAGCCGGTGCTTCAATATTTTTACCCAAAACCAATTTGAAATGAATTCTCCCAAGCGACTGTTTGATTTTGTCTATTACCAAATGGAGCACTATCCGCTGGAAAAGATGATGACCTCCAAGGTGGGTAATCAATGGAATAGTATTTCTACCGGTCAGTTTATTGAGCAAATGAACTTGGTAAGCCGCGGCCTGGTGGCGCTCGGCGTAAAACCCGGCGATCGAATAGCACTCATCACAAACTCGAACCGGCATGAATGGGATATTCTGGATCATGCGGTTATGCAAATTGGTGCAGTTGATGTCCCTATTTATCCAACCATGACGCCCGATGATTGTGAGTATATCCTCAATCATGCTGAAGCCCTGTATTGCTTTGTTTCAAATGAAGAGTTGTATCAAAAAATTGAATCCATTCGTGGAAAGTGTTCGTCATTGAAGGGTGTTTATACATTCGATGAAGTGAAGGGTGCTGCCAATTGGAAATCTCTCTTTCAGTTGGGCGAAAGCACCCGGCAGGAGGAAGTCGATCAATTGAGAGCTGCGGTGAATGAAACCGATTTGGCTACGATTATTTATACATCCGGTACGACCGGTTTGCCCAAGGGCGTTATGTTGAGTCATCGCAACATTTCAAGCAACGCGATAAATTCGGAGGAACGTCTGCCTTTGTTGGAAAAAGGGAAGAGTCAATGCCTCAGTTTTTTACCGGTATCGCATATTTATGAGCGCATGCTTCACTACATGTATATCGCGAATGGCATTCACATGTACTTGGGTGGAATGGATACCATCAAGGATGATTTGGCTGTGGCTCGACCTCACATTTTCACGGGTGTTCCGCGCTTATTTGAAAAGTTCTACGACGGAATTTATCAAAAGGGAATGGCCAATACCGGCATCAAGAAGAAGCTGTTTTCGTGGGCGCATGATTTGGCTTTGCAATGGGAGCCCGATGGTGCGAACGGAGCTTGGTATGAATTCCAATTGGCAATAGCCAGAAAGTTGGTCTTTAGCAAAGTGAAGGCAGCCTTAGGGCTTACCGATATTCGAGCGGTAGCCTCAGGAAGTGCTGCTCTGCAAATGCGCCTGGCGAAATTTTTTAACGGAGCAGGTATTCCTGTTTTGGAAGGATACGGCCTCACTGAAACTTCGCCTGTAATTACAGTGAATACTATGCGCAAACCAAACATGCTCAAGCCGGGCACCGTTGGGAAGGTGATTGCGGATGTGGAAGTGAAGATTGCTGAGGATGGTGAGATTTTATGCAAGGGACCTAATGTGATGATGGGTTATTACCGCGAGCCGGAGAAAACAGCCGAAGTGCTCAAGGATGGTTGGTTTTCGACCGGAGATATAGGTGAAATAAAGGATGGCTTTTTACGCATCACCGATAGAAAAAAGGAACTCTTTAAAACATCGGGCGGTAAGTATGTGGCTCCACAAGTCATCGAAAATGCGATGAAGGAGAGCATTCATATCGAGCAGATAATTGTAGTTGGAGATGGGCAGAAGTTTCCGGCGGCTCTTATTGTGCCTGAGTTCATTTCTCTTAAGGAGTGGGCGTCTCAGGCTGGAGTAGCAGTAGATCAGGAAATGAATTGGTTGAAGGATGTGCGTGTGATTAAACGAATGGAAGAAGAAATCAATCGCATCAACGCCCGCTTCGGGGGTTGGGAGCAGATTAAGGCATTTCGTCTATTGCCACGACCGTTCACCATCGAGGCGGGTGAAATAACTCCAACGTTTAAATTGAAGCCAAAGCAAATTTGCAATAACTGGAAGTCTGAAATCGACTCGATCTACGCCTAGTTTCTTCATGATGGACACGCTAATACATTGGGATGAACTATTGTTTTTATGGCTCAATGGTCTGCACTCGGCGCAGGGCGATGTCATCATGTGGTATGTAAGTAAAATGTGGTTGTGGACACCGGTGTATGCATGGATGCTCTATAGTTTGTTTTCACAGAAACCAAGAGTGCATGCATTCATTGCTTTGATCTGCATTGCGTTTCTCTTGTTTCTTACTGATTTTTTAGCTGTGAAGCTGGTGAAGGAAACCGTTATGCGTTTGCGTCCAACGCACAATACGCAACTGGACGGACTGGTGCATATGGTTCGTGATGAATTGGGTAATTACTACCGCGGTGGTCGTTACGGATTTTTCTCCAATCATGCGAGTAATTTCTCAGGTGTAGCGACTTTCTTTTTTTTAATCATGAGGCCAATGAAGCGCTCGCAAATTGCTTTTCTTGCGCTGTGGGTAATGCTCATCGGATATAGCAGAATATACCTGGGTGTCCATTATCCATTCGATGTGCTAGCCGGCTTCATCTATGGAAGTATAGCCGGTTTGAGCATGCATTGGGTTTTTTTGAAATTCACCAAAAAAACAGTTGCTCTATGAAGTGGTTGGCTGTATTTATTGGCGGTGGAATCGGATCTATTGTGCGGTTTGCGCTTGGCCTTCTTATTTCTCCTTCTTTGAGTTTGTTTCCATGGGCAACATTGATTGCCAACGGCATTGCTGCCATCATTATCGGATGGCTTTTTTCGCAAGGATTCAAATCGGAGAATGGTTTTTTATGGCACTTGGCCGCTATTGGTTTTTGCGGGGGCTTGAGTACGTTCTCGACCTTCAGTTTGGAAACGATCCAATTGATGCGCAATGGTCAGCAACTCCTAGCTTGGTCTTACCTGCTGCTCAGCGTAACATTGAGTCTGGTGCTTTTCTACTTCATCTCCATGTTGTTTCAACAACGGTAGTAGCAAAAGTGGCCCTTAAAAGTTCGTTGTTGCTCATTGCGCTTTGATTGCCATCATTAACTTCGGCCCAATGAAATCAATTCGAAACGTGCAGCAAGTGTTGGGCATCTTTTTGCTCTTGGTTCTATCAGCTTCTGCAGACCTTCAGGCACAGAAGAAAGGAGAGGACATGGTTACCATGCCGCCTTTGGTAATTGGCATTACCGTGGATCAGATGCGCTATGACTATTTGTTGCGTTATTGGAACGACTTCGGTAAGTCCGGCTTTCGCAAAATGATTAATGAAGGCTTCATTTGCCACAACCTTCATTACAATTACATGCCTACCTACACAGGCCCCGGGCATGCGTCAATATTTACGGGAACTACTCCGGCCTATCACGGAATTATTCAGAATGATTGGTACGATCGAGCAAGTAATGCTATGATCTACTGCTCTTCAGATACTACGGTTGCCGGTGTGGGAACAGCATCGAAGGCAGGTCAAATGTCGCCGCATTATCTAACCGCTTCAACGCTGGGTGACATGATTCGCATGCAAACGAATCGAAGAGGCAAAGTGTTCGGTATTGCGATGAAAGATCGCGGGGCAATATTGCCCGCAGGAAGAACTGCCGATGCAGCCTATTGGTTTGTCGGTGGAGAAGAAGGCAAATGGGCCACCAGCAGTTGGTACATGAATGCACTGCCGAAATGGGTGGATGAATTCAATAATTTGAAAGGCGCCGATTCCTATTTGAAGAGCACATGGAACTTGTTTCGTGAGCCTTCCGCGTACGATGAAAGTGCGGAGGACAACAATGCGCACGAAACACCCTTTAAAGGCACGACCAAGCCAACTTTCCCCTACGATCTGCCCAATTTGCGCAGTGCAAATGGTAATTACGAATTACTGAAGGCAACTCCTTTTGGAAATTCATACACGCTTGATTTTGCGCGTGCGTTGATTGAGAACGAACAACTCGGTGCAGATGACTATACAGACATGCTTTGCATGAGTTTTTCTTCTACCGATTACATCGGTCATCAATTCGGAATACAAGCGATGGAGACCCAGGACTGCTATCTGCGCCTGGATGAAGAACTCGGGCTATTCATGAAGTACTTGGATAGTCGAATTGGAAAGGGCAAGTACGTGATTTTTTTATCGGCCGATCATGGTGGTGCACCCACACCGAGCTTCACTGCCAAACACAAGGCAATGGGCGGCTACTGGAAGAGTGATCGACTGGAGTTGTTTCTGGAGGATACGCTCGCCAAGAGATACGGTGAGGGCGACTGGGTTCTCAACGAAAGCAATCAGAATGTGTTTTTGAATCACGCACTTATCCAATCGAAACGTTTAAACCTGAAGGAGATTCAGTATGAAGTAGCTCAGCATTGCTTGTCTTTCTCCGAAGTTATGAGCGCGTACACAGCGTCCGATTTGAGTCAATCTCGCGGTGGTGATGCAGTAAAAAATATGATTCAACAAGGGTTTGATTCACGACGATCGGGTGATGTAATCTACACGCTCGATCCCGGTTACATTGAATATGGAATGAGTGGGACCACTCACGGATCGCCTTATGCATATGATACGCATGTGCCTGCAATCTTTTACGGTTGCGGTGTGCTCAAGGGTGAATCACATGCTCGTTGGAGCATTACTGATATCGCGCCTACCGTGAGCATGATATGCGGTTTTTCGTTGCCCGATGCAACTACAGGCATTCCAGTTGAACCGGCAATACGTGGAAAAAAATGATTCATTACAAGGTCAGCACTGTCCATCCTCACAGACACTTCATCACCCTGGAGGCGTTGTTCCCTGTTGATGGTCGCAACGAATTAATCCTGCAATTACCATCGTGGCGACCCGGAAGGTATGAGCTTGGAAATTTCGCCAAGAACATACGCGGCTGGAAAGTGACTAGCGCCGAGGGAAAGGAACTGACGTTTGAAAAAACATCGAAGGATACTTGGCGTGTTGATACTATCGGGTTGGATTGTATTAAGCTCAATTATCAGTATTACGCCGCGGAGTTGAATGCAGGATCTTCTTTTTTGGATGAAGAACAATTGTATATCAATCCGGTCAATTGTTTTTTTTACGATGCATCAAATCCAAATCAAACTTTCGAGATTGATCTTTTGGTTCCATCGAATTATAGGGTGGCAACCGGTCTCAAGAAACTGTCGGAACACCGTCTATTGGCCTCGTCATTCGATGAGTTGGCAGATTGCCCGTTGATTGCCAGCGCCACTCTGAAGCACTTGGAGTATACCGTGCAAGGCGTGAATTTTCATTGCTGGTTGCAAGGCGATGTGAATTTGAATGAACTGAGATTCACACAGGATTTGAAACTATTCACTCAGACACAATTCGATATGTTTGGAGACATTCCTTGTGCCGAGTATCATTTCTTGTTTCATTTTGTGCCATATTTCTTGCGTCACGGTGTAGAACACTCGAATAGCACTGTGATTGCAATGGGTCCTGCGGCCGATTTTCAGCAGGAGCATTTATACAAGGATTTGCTGGGAATTAGCTGTCATGAGCTCTTCCATACATGGAATGTCAAGAACATCCGCCCGGTAGAAATGATGCCCTATGATTTCACTCGCGAGAACTATTCGCAGCAGGGTTATGTGTACGAGGGTGTTACAACCTATTACGGTGACCTGCTTTTGTGGCGTGCGGGTATTTTGAGCGATGATGAGTGGTTGGATGTTATCCATGATCATATTCAGGATTACGTGAATAACCATGGTCGAACGAATTTATCGGTTGCCGATAGTAGCTGGGATACATGGCTCGATGGCTATGTAGCAGGGATTCCATGGAGGAAGGTGTCTATCTACAATGAAGGTTTTTTGATTGCGCTGATGTGTGATTTGATTATCATGAATCAAAGTAGTTGTGCTGCTTCACTCGATACCGCATTGCGATCGCTGTACAATCAATTTGGTAAGCAATGCAGAGGATACAGCGGGGATGACTATTTGCAACTGCTGAATGCTTGCAGTGAATTTGATTTTACGAAGCTTTTCGAATCACTAGTACACGGCACCTCCGATTATGTTCCTCATCTGCGTGATGCACTAGGCTTGGCCGGAGTGGAATTGCAAGAAGCTCCTTCTGCGAAGTGGAGTGAATCAACGCTTGGGCTAAGTCTCGATGAGGCCAATCAGAAGGTAGTTGTAAGTGCTGTTGTTCCTGATTCCCCGGCCGATGAAGCGGGCCTTTGGTACAGCGATGAGATTGTAGCTGTAAATGGCATTGCTCCCTATAAAAACATTCAGCATTTGTTACGCTTGTACGCCAATAGTTTGGAGCTTACGGTATTGCGAAAGGGTAAACGTACCATTGTGCAATTCGCTCCTGATGGTAAATCATGGGTAGTAAAATATCGCTGTGCGCGCGAAACTGTAGTTACACCCAAGCAAGTTCAGGTGTGGAATCATTGGATGAAAGGAATGCGCTTCTCTTAAAGTGGATGTTAGACTCCCATTGCTGCAGGCAGCTTTCCGGCCATGTAATCAAATAAGTTTTTGAGTGGACCTTTCACCATCATTTCCAGAAACGGATTGATTTGCGCATCGCAAACAAGTTGTCCGGTGGTTTGATTATTCGCTTCTTTCAACTGAACCGCGAGTGTGAAGGGGAATGGAGAACCCGGAGTGCTTTCGTATGTGATTTCCTCGTGGGGTTTACTCGATTTGATTCGTAGTCCAATGGTGTATGCGTTTTGAATTTTGAAACTACACGAATCGTTATCTGATTTCCATTCACTGTATTTTCCTTCAGGCAGAAGTTTTTCGATATGATTCATATCGCTCAGAAATGCAAACACATTTGCTGACGGTGCGTTTACAACCGTGGGTTGACTTTCAATGTGGGTCATGCGTGAAGTGGTATTATTTGGTTGATACACCCTCGGTGAATTGATTACTCCATGCTTCGGGATTGCTTTTCCACGCTGCTAAAGTTGCTTGTTGTTGGCTCGAAATGCTGCCTGCATTCGATGCTTGTTGCAAAAGGAAGTCGTAATTGCTGAGTGTTTTAAGCGCGCAATTGGCTTGTGCAAACTTCTCTTGCGCCTTGTTGAATCCGTAGGTGAAAATCGCCACCATACCAATCACATTCGCTTTCGCCTCGCGCAAAGCATCCACCGCAGTTAAGCTGCTGGATCCGGTAGATATCAGATCTTCTATCACCACTACGCACTGATCGGCGTTCAACACTCCTTCTATTTGATTGCCGAGTCCGTGTTTTTTGGCTTCGCTGCGAACATAAATAAAGGGCAAATTCATAGCCTCAGCGATGAGCGCTCCAATGGCGATACCACCGGTTGCCACACCGGCAATTACTTCTGCATCTGCGAAATTTTCGCGGATGGTTTCAATAAAGGCATCGCGGATGAATGTGCGAACCTGCGGGTAAGAAAGTGTTTTTCGATTGTCGCAATAGATGGGAGAGCGTAACCCGGAAGCCCATGTAAACGGGTTTTCAGGACTTAATTTAATAGCTTCAATGTGAAGAAGGAATTCCGCTACCTTTAGCGCACGATCTTGTTGATTCATGCCTCAAAAGTATAAAGTTTATTTTGCCAATAGACCCGTTGTCTTCTTAAAAGCAGAGGATAGTGAGCAATTATATCCGAACTATGAATTGATCACTTCGCAGGGTAAGACGGATACTATGTTGATTGAACGTGCAATTGAGCGCGGCGCTCGCGGTATTGTACTTTCATGCAGCGATGTGGAGTGGTCGTGGAAGCAATTCGCGACACAATTTCTGTCGATTCGAGCCGCAGGTGGGGTCGTTTACAATCAACGCGATGAGGTATTGTTTATCCATCGACTGGATAAATGGGATTTGCCCAAGGGTAAGGTCGAATCGGGTGAGTCGTTGGAATTGGCTGCTGTTCGAGAAGTGGAGGAAGAGTGTTCTATCCATCAACTGAAACTTCAGAAGCATCTCATCACGACCTATCACACGTATCCTTTAAAGGGCGAGCAAGTGTTGAAGTCGACCGATTGGTTCGTGATGAAGCATGAGGGCAACGAACAACCGGAGCCGCAGGCAATCGAGGGAATTACAGAGGCAAGATGGATTGCACCCAACGATTGGCAAATCGTTGAGTGCAATACATTTCCCTCTGTGCTGGATGTCTTGAGAGCTTTCGAAGCTTCGCGCTAGACTCCTATTTCTTTACGATAGGAATACACTCCAAAGTTGAATTTTTCGAATAGACCTGTAGGATATACATGCCTTGGGGCCATGAACTTGAGTCGATGGAATCCTGAAGCTCAGAACCTGAAATGTTTTCTACAATTCTTCCTGTCAAATCAACGATTACCGCTTGCCCAGGTTGCGCACCTTTCGCTTGAATGCGGAACGAATTTTCAAACGGATTCGGTTGAACGCTGAAATGCACATTCAAGGATTCTGTAATGCCGACTACACATGGACCGGCTGTGTATTCAGTAACCCCGCCGTAGTTGGTTGCTTCACATGAGTTGTTGTATGTTATTCCATTGCATCCGCATACGGGATCAACAACGGCAGGACAGATTACATCCAAGTCAATTTGACTTGAGTCTATGCAAGTAGTGATACCTGTGCAGCCTGCCATGCAATCTTCTTCGGTTGTAAAAAAGAACGTGGAATAATCGAAACCGTTTTGTCCCACATAGCTGCAGCCGCTTACCATTGAGCAGCCCTGCTCCAAACGCGCCCATCCCAAGGGCATGGCACATTCCCCGAAATCGATTACAACCGGAATCCTTCTACAATCATTTTCGGAGCAAGGGCTCGTGGTGTAGCTTGTAACACCACCGTAATAGAAGGCACTACAGGCATTGGTGTATTCTACCCCATTACAGCCGCAAACGGGCTGCAAATCAGGCGAGCAGTCCACGAGGTATCCTTGTTCAATTTGCCATTGGTTGACGCAGTCTGTCAGCGGGGTTCCGCAATTTTGCTGACATTCCCAAGAGGTTGTATAAAAGTTAGGGCTGTAATCAATGTTGCCGATTATGTAGCTGCAACCGCTTAAAGCTGTGCATGATCCGTTTAACCAAGTGAATCCTAGAAACATGTCGCACATCCCAAAGTCAAGACCGGCCATGTCCATACAACCGGTTGCACATTCTCCGGGTGTCCAAGTTGTAACTCCACCATAGAAAGTTGCCTCACAATCGTTGGCATACGTAACCCCGTTGCAACCACAAACCGGAGCCCAAATCAATGGGCAAGCAGCAGTGAGGTCTATCAATGATGAGTCCACGCAATCTTGTGCGTTCAGTCGGATGTTCAAGTTGAAGAACACGAGGGTAAGGGACAGAAGTAAAATTTTGTTTTTCATTTCAAAAAGGATGGGTTTACGTTGCGAAAATATTGAAAGCTAGATGCATTTTTGATGACGATAGTTTGGAATTATTGCCTACTTTAGCAGGAGCCTCAACCTTATTAAAGCAAATAGCATTTGAAAAGCCGTTTATTCATAGCATTTCTGTTCGTTGCGATTGTTTGTCGAGCGCAGCTGGATAGGTCCGGTACTCCTGTATCCTGGAACCAGCAGCTTACTGTGCCCATTGCGAATGAGTGGGTGAGCGAGGCCAATGTTGCTTTGTTGCTTGAGGAGGATGCCAATCAAATTGACGACAGATCAGTCGCATATAGATTTGCTTACGCTCACGAGGTGGCTTGGGATATGAACAACAGTGGGAGCTGGATGAATCTAGCCAATGGTGATCGATTGTGGATACTGGGCATATCCTACGATGGTGCGCATTCCATTTCAGTCACCATGAATCAACTGCAGATTCCGAAAGGTGGCAGATTGTATCTATACTCTGAAGATCATTTGGATTATATCGGTCCATTGACCGAAGATGATAACCGAACGGATGAGATAACCCTTCCCCATGTTCATGGAGAAAAGGTCTTTCTTGAGTATTACGAACCTCGATCGTATCGTGGTGAGGGAAGTTTAACTGTTTCCTACGTCGCAGGTGCATATCGTGACAATGTTGAAGAGGCTGTTCCTATGCAAGGTTGTGCTCAGTGGTTGTCCGATTCGCCTTCAGTTTTAAGTTCATCACGAGCATCCTCGGCGGTTATGAGAGTTCTTGTGGATCATGGACAACGATATGCTACTGCAGTAATGATCAATAATACATTGAATAATGCTGAGCCTTATGTCATCCTGCCAACTCAACTATTGAACGAAAATCCGGCGTCGTTGGTGTTTCAGTTTGGTGTTAACTCGATGGATTGCCTGGCACAACAGTACGAGTGCAACATGCAATCGATTTGCGGCGCTGAATTCCTATGCGTTGATAGCGAACATAGCATGGCACTTGTTCGGCTCAGTAGCTCACCCAAGAGTGATTGGGATGCATATTTTGCCGGTTGGAGCATTTCAGCAAATTTGAATGAGTCGCATTATTGTATCCAGCATCCTAAAGGTTTGGCCAAGAGCTATTCTCGTTATGAAGATGGATTTATGCCGCTCTTGCAAGCAGAAGAGCAGTTAATTGGATTGGCAGGCTCCGGGTTAGGTCAAACATATGGAGGCAGTCTGGGTAGTCCACTATTGGATGAAAATGGTAATGTGTTGGGAATATTCGTTGGAGGCAATACACGCTGCAACAACAATGGAGGATTTGATCGATTTGTAATGCTGAGTGATGTGTGGCTTACGTTTCGTCAATTCTTGGATCCGCTGCAGTCTTCGGCAGATAGAATTCCCGGAATGGACACCCCGGCAATTGAGTTGGAGTCCGCTCAGGATCACAACGTGCTTGTTTTTCCGAACCCTGCTTTGGACCGTTTGAATTTGGTTTTTAGCGATGCTACACCGCTGTTGTCTTCTTCCATTTATGACGCTGCCGGTAGGTTTTTGCAGAGCTTTGGCACTCAAACAGTGTTGGATGTTTCTGCTCTGAATGAAGGAGTCTACGTGTTAAAGGTAATAACCGGCGAAGGAGTGGTTTCTCGTTCGGTTATGATTACAAAAAAATAAGCCGCATGTTCTATGCGGCTTAGGTTTGATTCTCTCGTATTCTTTTATTAATCTTCGTCGTCGGCACCGCCATCGTCTTCGGCCATGTCGTTGTCAACGTCATCGTCATCTTCACTGTCTCCCATTTCTTCCATATCATCATCTTCTCCCCCTCCTTTGAAGCTCTCGAAATCAGACATTGCGGCACCTTCATTTTCTTGGTTCTCCTCATCATCGACCTTCATGTTCTTGTCGATTTTAAAGAGATAGATGGTGTCATCCGTGCGGACTTCGAGCGCCTTAATGAACTGGCCCTTCGGTGTTACAAAAGAGACCAGGTTCTCGTTTTCGAAACCATTTGGGTAATGTTCGTTAATGAGATCAATGTGCTCCTTAGTGAGCGTGTTGTAATCTTTGATGACTCTTTTAATGGGTGCAGCCATAACCGTTGATATTGGGAATTATTGATTTAATATCCATGCAAATATGAGGGGAGCGACGATAGTTGCGTCACTTTCCACAATAAATTTTGGTGTGGTAATGTCGAGCTTACCCCAAGTGATTTTTTCATTGGGCACTGCACCACTATAACTGCCGTAGCTTGTAGTGCTATCCGAAATCTGGCAGAAGTAGCTCCAGAAAGGAATGTCGTGCATTTCCATGTCTTGGTAAAGCATTGGAACTACGCAAATTGGGAAGTCACCCGCGATACCACCACCTATTTGGAAGAAGCCTACTCCTTTCCCTGCAGAGTTATCGATGTACCACTTGGCAAGCCAGGTCATGTATTCGATACCGCTTTTCATGGTTGAAGGATTAATTTCTCCTTTTATGCAATAGCTGGCGAAAATGTTACCCATGGTGCTATCCTCCCAACCGGGAACGATAATCGGCAGATTGCGTTCTGCTGCGGCAAGCATCCATGAGTTTTTCGGGTCAATTTGATAGTATTCTTCCAGTACACCGCTCAACAGCATTTTGTACATGTATTCATGGGGGAAGTAACGCTCGCCTTTGTCGTTGGCGTCTTTCCAAAGTGCATGGATGTGCTTTTGTAAACGACGGAAAGCTTCTTCTTCCGGGATACACGTGTCGGTGACACGATTCAGGCCGCGCTCCAACAAATCCCATTCTTGCTGAGGCGTAAGGTCGCGGTAATTCGGAACGCGCTCGTAATGATTGTGCGCTACCAGGTTCATCAAGTCTTCTTCCAAGTTCGCACCGGTGCATGAAATGATATCTACCTTACCCTGGCGAATCATCTCAGCCAACGAAATACCGAGTTCGGCTGTAGACATTGCTCCGGCAAGGGTTATCATCATTTTGCCACCTTCCATGAGGTGGGTTTCGTAGCCCTTGGCTGCATCTACCATGGCTGCAGCATTGAAATGCAGGTAATTTTCCTGCATGAACTGTCGTATTGAATTGTATTTGCTCATTTTTTTACGAATGATAACCCCGTTCGAAAGACGGAATTAATCCGCGGCAAAAATGGAAAAACCAACTGCGTTTTGAACAATTTTTTTCTTGTTTTTGGAAATAATCCTCCAAACCCAATCTCAACGTCGGCCGCGCGTTTGAAGCGAGTAACGCATAATGAAGGAGATTACCGCTCTTTTCACCTTGTTGTCGTGGTCTTTGTTCAGTGTGTCATTCAGGATATACTGAAACTTGAAGGAGCAGTATTCATGCTTGATACTGTTCACTTTGAGTACCATGCTTTCCGGCTGAATCAAATCTCCCAGTTCGCGCAGCGCATAAATAATCTCTTTCTCTAACTTTTCGAGATGCTCGATTTGAGCGACATCGAGTTCGAAGTCGATGCTGCTTTTCTTTAGTTCTCGCCTGGTATAGTTGATGATTTCACTGGTGAATACATTGTTGTTTGGTATATATACAATGTCATCATCATCGTTCAGCAGATGCACGTTCGATAGAGTGATATCGATAATCTTGCCTTTTGTGTCGGCTATCTTAACGGTATCTCCAATATTCACTATGCGTGCGAAGGTCATATACATCCCGTTGATGAGATTCGAAATGTAGTCCTTTGTGATGAGGACCAGTGCCGCAGCCAAAAGACTCAGCGTAGTAATGGCTTCTTTCATGCTGATGCTGAAAAGCGAGAGCACGAGTACCCCGAAAATAAGCGCATATACGATACGCGCAATTTGTGAAAGCCCTGCTGTAAAATTGTCCTTTTTAACCCCGCCTTGCGGTCGGTAGAAGGCTATGGTCATCAACCTGGCTGCTTCGATGGTAAGGAACACAACCAATGCATGATAGAGTGTGGGCGCAAACCGCTCAGGTGGATCAAACTGATTTACCAAAGCAATGAAACTCTTTCGAAGGCTCACCAAAATGATGAGCAGCACCGATGCGTTAACGGCTTTGGAAAACGTAAGTAGTTTCATGGTTATCTGCCTTAATCGTAGTATCCCAGAATTTCCAGCACTTCTTTTGGTTTTTGCTCATGTGACCAAAGTTTGTACTTGAGCTTTCCTTTGCTGTCGCGGTCAATCAGTAAATGCTTGGGTTGAGGCATCAAGCAGTGGTGTAT
>JBKCGW010000419.1:0-3430 GCA_046303175.1 Flavobacteriales bacterium | reverse complement strand
AAGCATAAGATGTTTGCGCGATACGACAAGATGGCGAAGGCCTTTACGCGCATCGGTAAAGACATTGTAATGGCCGTGAAGGCCGGAGGTCCCGACCCCAACAACAATCCGCGTTTGCGTCAAATCATGAACAACGCGCGTGGTTTGAATATGCCTAAGGACCGCGTGGAGTCTGCTATTAAGCGAGCCAGCGACAAGGACAACTCCAACTACGAAGAAATTGTATACGAAGGTTACGGCCCTTATGGCGTGCCGATTTTGGTGGAAGCCGCGACCGATAACCCAACCCGCACGGTTGCCAATGTGCGTCTTTACTTCAACCGTTCAGGTGGTGCGTTGGGCACAAGCGGTTCATTGAGTTTCGTATTCGAGCGCAAAGGAGTTTTCCGTCTCGATCCGGCCAACGTAGCGAACCCTGAAGAACTTGAGCTCGAATTGATTGATGCAGGATTGGAATCGATGGAGGTGGATGAAACCGAGATTATCCTTTACTCTGCCTTTACCGACTTCGGCAACATGCAGAAGGCGCTGGAAGAACGCAACATTATCGTCAAGAAGGCAAGCCTGGAGCGCATTCCAAATTCCTATGCCGAACTGAATGAAGAGCAAACCGACGAAATTCTCGAGCTGATTGAAAAGATCGAGGAAGACGACGATGTGCAGGCGGTGTATCACAATTTGAAGTAGGCCAATCATTGGTTGAGCCTGGACGAAGACAGAACTCCAAGTCCTCCTGAGATTTTCACTCTCAACTCTGTTAATCTTGCTGTAACATTGCAGGCAACCTGTATTTCTATGTCTCAACTCGAGAACATACTTCAACGCTTTCAACCTATTTCCATCCAGGAAATGGATAGTGTGCGCCTAATGAATCGCACCGACACCAAGTTCCTCGTAAGCAGATTGGAGCTGGATGAATTGCTTCAGGGATTATCGAATCGTTACCGCGTGTTGGAAGTGGAAGGAGTTCGTTTGAATCGCTACAGAACCTTGTATTTCGACACATCTGATTTTTTGTGTTATCGACAGCACCACAGCGGAAAAAGAAACCGTTTCAAAGTGCGCAAGCGAGAGTATGTAGAGAGTCATGTTTCCTTTCTCGAATACAAGGAGAAAACGAATAAGGGCCGCACTATAAAGAGTCGCGTAAAGCTCACTGACATTGAGCCGGAGTTAAATCAAGGAGAGAGCGAGTTCATCGATAAGCGAACGAATCATCATTTGGACTACGAACCCAAGTTGTGGAATGGCTTTCATCGTATTACGCTTGTCGATATGCAAGCGGGCGAGCGCCTCACGATTGATAGTGACATCACGTTTGAGTTGAATGGCCGAACCGCCTCGCTACCTGAATTGGTGATTATCGAGGTAAAGCGCGATGAAAACAGCACAGCCTCCGAAGTGTTGAAATTTCTGAAGCACCGATTGGTACGCCCCGAATCCATGAGTAAGTATTGCTTGGGCGTAGCGCTTTTATACCCCGAAATGAAGTCGAACAACTTCAAACAGAAATTATTGAAAATCGAAAAAATCAAATTAGCCCATGTTGCTTGATTGGAGTCAACTATTACTGCAAGTGCAAGAAGCACTTCCTACTGTTGTTGAGGAAACGGAGAAATTCAAACCACTTGGCGGCTTGAAATTTTTCAACGGGGAAGACCTGCTCGGCCTTATCATTCGCATGAGTCTGCACTTGTTGTTTGTGTTTGTGTTGGTGCGACTGATTTACTATCCGATTGCCAAAAGGAAGGATTTTCTTTTCACGTATTTCCTGTTTAGCATTTCCATTTTCACCATGTGTTTTTTGCTCGAAAGCGTGAAGCTGGAAATGGGATTCGCATTGGGATTGTTTGCTGTATTCGGAATCATACGTTACCGAACGGACGCCATTCCGATTAAAGAGATGACCTATCTCTTCATTGTAATAGGCATGTCGGTGATGAACGCGCTCATCAACAAAAAAATATCAGTTGCCGAATTGGTATTTGCGAATCTTGCTATTCTCGCACTTACCTATGGACTGGAGCACGTGTGGTTGTTGCGCCACGAGTCACAGAAGTTGGTGGTTTATGAAAAAATTACGCTCATTCAGAAGGGCCGCCGCGCTGAGTTAATCGCCGATCTTGAAGAACGCACAGGCATTAAAATTAACCGTGTTGAAATTGGTAAAATCGATTTTCTGCGCGATACGGTCATGGTGAAAATCTATTTCTACGAAGACCAGCAAGACGGTCATATCGATGAGACATTCTCGTCCGGATTCAACAACTGATAACGATGAAAAGCACTACTGCATTATTCGTAATCCTTACTGTTTTCGCTTTTGCATCCTGCAAAAAGGAAGCGGGTGATGGCGGTAATTCCTCCATCCAAGGGAAGATATCGCGCGAAATCCGCGTGGTGTTGGACAATCCGGCCACGGCTATCGGCACTTTTCCTGCCGCCGATGAGGACGTGTACATCATTTATGGAGATCATGTGTCGCCTGATGATCGCGTGCAAACGAATTACAACGGTGAGTACGAGTTTCTCTATTTACGTCCGGGGAAATACACCGTGTATGCGTTTTCGGCCGATACCAATTCAGTGGCGGTTCCTTGGGATGAAGACCACATGACCGTGTTGCAGGAATTGGAAATCACCGATGGAGAGCAAACCATTGTGGCGGCCGACATGACTCTCTACGATGCGAATTAGTCTGTTACTTTTCCTTCTGTTGAGTAGCGCGACGCTTTGGTCACAAAGCAACGACGCAGGGCTTTGGATGGACGTGGGCTTGAGTCGCGAGTTAAACGACCGTTTGGAGATAACGGTTAGTCCGGAGGTTCGTTTCGATGAAAACATCACACGATGGTCGCGCTTGTTTGTGGATGTTGGCGCTGAATACAAAGCGTCGAAAAACTTTAGCTTGCAAGCCGCATATCGCGGTGGAATTGGCAACGATGGTGTGCATGTCGATGGCCGGCAGCGAATGCAGTATGGAGTGGCTGTGAAAGAGAAATGGAACGACTGGACGGTTCAATTGCTTTCCAGAGCACAGTTTTCCATGACCGGTGGACTGGGTGATGCCGACGTAGACTTTACCACCATTTGGCGCAACAGAGCAAGTCTGAAGTATGGCGGACTCAAAAAAACAGATCTTTCGTCCTCGTTCGAGCTCTTTAATTCCATTTCAGCTTACCAAGACCTAGCACTCACCAATTGGCGTTGGACCGCTCAGGTTTCCCGCAAAATCAACAAGAAACAGGCGGTGTCATTTGGTTATCTCATACAGCGCGATTTGACAGATTCGCCGCAAGAAATGGATTATGTGATACTGGTTTCTTATAAGGTGGAATTGTAGCGCTAAATTCGCGGCGCAAAATTCCTCCTAAACATGTCGAAAAAAATTACCTCAGCCCTTATTTCCGTATTTGATAAAACCGGTTTG
>JBKCGW010000418.1:0-3429 GCA_046303175.1 Flavobacteriales bacterium | reverse complement strand
ACCTTGGTAGGAGAGGCGCTTGCCTTCAACACCATGGTCAACGAGGTACTTCATCACTTCAAAGGCGCGCTCTGCTGAAAGTGCCTTGTTGGCGTTGTCATCGCCTCTACTGTCGGTATGACCTGAAATTTCAATCACCATCGTAGGGTGCTTTATAAGGTATGCGGCAAAGGCATCCAATATAATCTTCGATCGCTCTTCGATGTCGGCACTGTTGGTAGTATAATAAATGTCGTTGATTACAAACGCCTCATTGGCCTTGGCTTCTCGCGTTTCCATGTTGAGCTTGGTGACCACAGGAGCGGGATCATCCTTCTTGGCAATCACGCGCGAGTTGAACGCGATGTCATCGCCTTCGATACTCAACGTCACGTTTTCATTCTTACTTACCTGCACGATAGCGGCGTAGGTACCATCGTCGCTGTTAACCGCTACTTCTTCCTTTTGCTTGCTCTCGGTATACTGAATCTCTACCTTAGCCTGTGCAGGTGGTTCGCCTGTTTTGGTCTTCACCTGGCCTTTCACTACCATTACCTTTTCGGGCTTAGCCTTTTCGGGCATCTTGAATTCATACACATCCCAGCCTTTGTTATTCTGGAAATTCTTGGCTCCGAAGTAAGCGAGTTCACCGTCGCTCGTCACAACAATCCCCAGCTCGTCGGCTTCAGAGTTGATCGGATAGCCAATGTTTTTAATCTCCCGAATGGTGCCATCGTCATTCACCTTGCAGTAATATAAATCCATTTTCCCAACGCCAATGTGTCCGTCACTGGCGAAGTAGAGCGTTTTACTGTCACTGTGCATGAACGGCCCTTTCTCTTGTCCCGTCGTGTTTATGCCACCACCAATCGGTTTGGCAGCGCCCCACACGCCGTCTTTTCCGCGCTTGGAGTAGAAGATGTCGTGCGAAAAATTTCCGGCTGCATCCTTAACGCACTCGGGTCGAACTCCTACGAAGTATAATGTTTTGCCATCTCCACTCAGCGTGGGTTGTCCTTCAAAACCATCGGGTGTGTTTACCAAATCGCCCAGGCTTTCCAATGAACCCCACTGATAGATTTTCTGCCCCGCATCGTTGGTGATGAGGTTATATCGAGTCGAAAACAAGTCGATGTTGTCGGGATTCTTCGGGTTAGGATTTTTCATCGCCACAATCAACTCGCGGTTGTCGACGGTGATGGTTGCCCCTCCGCAGTTGGCGCCTTGATTGAAGGGCTCCGGCAAAGCTGCTCCTTCGTCGAACTGTGTGTTGATGTCGGGGCGTTTGCACCACGAGAAATGCTCGTATGTGCGCGGCGCAACATCTCCTTTGGCTTGCTTGCTGATGGTGCGCGTAAAAAACATTATCTCACCATCGGGCGATATCAAGGGCAAATAGTCATCGGTAGGCGATGAGACACCGTTTACTTTCACCGGCTTGTAGTCGGGCTGGTCTTTGTAGATCTCAGCATACGCTTTCACGCTCTTCATGGCTTCTTCAACTTCGGTGTATTTCTTCTGATAGTCCTTCTCGAATTTTGTGGGATCCCCATCGGGAAAACGCAAGAACTTTTCAAAATACTCGAGTGCCTTTTCATATTCGCGATCGGCGTAGCACATAGCGCCTAAGAAATAATATACTTCACTGTGGTAGTTGGGACACAGCTCATCGAGCTGCAGAAAGTGTTGCTTCGACGATGCAAATGATCCGCCGCGCTTGGCTACCTTGAATTCAATTTCACCCAATCGCATCAGGCAGGGTGTGCACTTGGGGTCTTCGTCGAGAGCCTTTTCCAAGAATTCAATGCGCTCATTCGTTTCGTACTTCTTCATGTCGAAACTTTGATCGAGTAACTTTTGGATTTTGCCGGAAGGGGTATAGTCGCATCCGTCTTGAGCATGAAGCGTCAACGGAAGAATCAACAAGAGTATGGATAGGATTTTCACGATGTCAGCCTTAAGGGGTGTCATTGGGCACCAAATTAACTGAAATGGTTGCGGGCTATTGCGTCGAACGCATCCTTTTTTCAACGCACCAAACTGATCGTCCCCTTGAGTGTTTGCATGTCACGCTCTACGCCGCGTGTTGTGAGGACATAGTTGTACACTCCTGTAGGAACGAAGTAGCCGCCGTTGCGGTGTTCACCCATCCATACCTCGCGGTAATCTTTCGAGTCGAATACCACATCGCCATAGCGATTGAAAATTTGCCAGCGATAGAACACAGGCTCATAGGTAAAGGATGGCACAATGAAATCGTTGATGCCATCGTCGTTGGGTGTAAAACTATTGGGAACAAAAACGCGGAACTCATCGCGCACTTCGATGAATGCTTCGAAGAAAGACGTGCAACCCGCTGTGTCGGCTGCTACCAGTTGTATAGGGTAAATAGCTGGTTCCTGCGGAAGCGTGAGTATCCAAAGTGTATCACTCCAAGTGAGCGAATCGGCGCCTACCACGGTCCATAGTAACGAGTCTGCATTGTCGGAAGTGCTGGTGAGCGTTACAGTTGGTGAGGCGTAAGGCACTATCCATAGGTCAGCTTCGAATGAGGCGCTCACCGGCGGAGGCTGCGCAATCGTTATTTGTTGTGTGGTTGAACATTCGGGCGAGAAGATTACTTCCAATTCATACTGACCTGCGCAAACACCGGTGATCTCGGCAGGCTGTCCTGTGGTGCTTGTGCCATCCAGTAAAATGGTAAGTCCCGCCGGATTTTCATTGGTTACACTCACGGTTCCATCGCAAAGGCCAAAGCAAGAAGCGGGCGTAACGGCCGTTGTGGATTGCGGTGGATAGTTGAATTGTACTTCGAAGCTACCCGTGCTCGTGCATCCTTGGTTGGTAACGGTAGCCTCGAGCGTATAGGTGCCGGGAGTATCGGCAGAAATAAGCGTAGTGCCTTGCGCCGGAAATGCTACCGTAACGCCGGCAGGAGCATCCCACAAAATGAGGCCTCCGTTGAATTGAGCGGTGAACGTATCCGACAAATCGCAGAGCACAGCATTGGCAGGCATCGTAACGGTGGAGGTGAGCGATACAACCGAAATGGTCGTATCTCGACTGCAGCCTGTATTGTCGGTAATTTCAACTACATACGATCCGGTGGCGAGGTTGTCGGCGGTGAAACCTGCTTGCGGCGCGCCGTCCAACGTCATGGTGTAAGGTGCATTGGGCGCATTGCCTAGCAGATTCATTTCGATGATGGCACCTGTTGAATTGCAGCCGGGCGTGGTGATGGCCTCGAAGAAAAAGTTGCCGGAGAGATCGAGCGCAATGGGCTGGGCTAGCTCATTGTCGCAGATGTCGGCCAATATCTCTGAGTTAATAGTTGTGAGCTCCACTTGGAGACCGGCAGGCAAGGGGAGTGGCCCGAGAACAAAATTGAGTTCGCTCGCGAGATTGGGAGTGTTCGTGCTTAAGGAGGTTACCGTAATGCCGGGTGTATTG
>JBKCGW010000417.1:0-1955 GCA_046303175.1 Flavobacteriales bacterium | reverse complement strand
CTTTTATTTTTATGCAGCAGGCGTTCGCGACAACGCCGACAAAAACCAGGAAACAGTTAATGAATCTTGGGGTAATGTCCAAAGTGCTTATCAGCGACGTGCCGACTTAATTGGCAACCTGGTTGAAACGGTTCGAGCTGCTGCAGAAAACGAACGTGAAATTTTAGTTGGTGTAACCGAAGCCCGTGGCGGCATTCGTCATTTCACCGACAGCGTTGGAAACCTGGTAGCCGAGCAAAGCGCTAAAGTGAAAAGTGCAACCACTCCCGCCGAGTTGCAACAAAGCGACATGGTTTTGATGAATACCTACCGTGGCTTCCGCGGATTCATGACTGAAAACTACCCTACTATTCAGTCAACGCAAAACTTCTCCAACCTCCAAGCGCAGCTGGAAGGCACCGAAAACAGAATCAACACCGAGCGCAACCGCTACAACGAAGCGGTGAAAACATACAACGCGCATATCCGCGGAACATTCAAAAAGATGGGTCTTAGTTTAGTGGCCTCTGAAGAAGATAACTTCAAAGTGCGTGAAATGTTTGAGGCTAAAGAAGGCGCCGACGAAGCACCGAAAGTCAAGTTTTAAGGCGCACCGATGAGCATTAATTCAATCGAACTTCACAGAAAAGTAGAAGCCGCCATTGAAGAAGCTGAGCGAAATACCTCGGCTGAGCTTCGCGTGCATCTGGAAGAAAAATGCAATGAGGATCCGTTGGACAGAGCAAGCTTTATTTTCGAAAAGTTGGAGATGCATAAAACAGCCGCCAGAAATGGAGTGCTCATTTATGTAGCCTTCACCAATCGAAAACTGGCGATTCTTGGCGATGTTGGCATTCATATCCATGTTGCTCCGGAAACCTGGGAAACCATTAAGAATGCAATGACACATGCTTTCGCGCAGGGTAATTACGAAGCCGGGCTTTGCTCTGCAGTTGCATCCGTTGGAGAGCACTTGAAACACTTCTTCCCCTATCACCGCGACGACAACAACGAACTTCCCAACAGCGTATCCACTCATTCGTTCCGATCATGATACGCAATCCATTTATGCGCATTTCACTTCTTGCGATATGGTTACTCTCTACCCTTTCGGTTCAAGCTCAACTTGCCGGTCAGGAGTGTTTTCCGAAAAAGGCAAACAAACTAGTGTATGACGAAGCGAACTTGCTCAATGAGAACGAAGAATTCGCATTGGAATTAAAACTGGTATCCTTTGCCGACAGCACCAGCAATCAGATAGCGGTTGTAATTGTTCCCGACTTATGCGGCATGGACAAAGCTCAATTCGCCATTGAATTGGGCGAATCATGGGGTGTTGGGCAAAAGCAAGAAGACAATGGAATTATCATGCTTGTGAAGCCAAAAACAAGCGATTCCAAAGGAGAAATTTTCATCGCAGTGGGGCGTGGACTAGAAGGTGCAATACCCGATATCACCGCCAAAGAAATCATCGATAACGAGTGTATACCCTCGTTTAAAAAGAACCAGTATTACGAAGGCATCGAGGCCGGCGCAATCGTATTGATGCAATTGGCCCAGGGCGAATACGACTCAGATGCGTATGCATCGAAGCATGTAAAAAGAAAAAAAAAGGGAGCGGCAGGCATCGTAATTCTCGCTCTTATCATCATCCTAATCGTAGTGTCAACTAAGGCATCGCAGGCGCGTAGATACGCGCAAACGAATCAAATAGGATTTTGGGCTGCTTGGGCATTGCTCAATGCGGCCTCGCGTTCGCACCGCGGCTACTACAACAATTTCAGCAGCGGACGCGGAGGATTCGGCGGATACAGTGGTGGCGGAGGAGGAGGTTTTGGCGGTTTCGGTGGTGGAAGCTTTGGCGGAGGTGGAGCCGGAGGCAGTTGGTGATGCCGCTGGGACGCGACGCAAGGACGCACAGCTGTGCACAGAGGATACGGCGCAGGGACGCTCAGCTGAGCGTCCCAACACACAAT
>JBKCGW010000416.1:0-2264 GCA_046303175.1 Flavobacteriales bacterium | reverse complement strand
TATTTTTCAATAGCCTCAATACCGTTTTTCGCTTCCATAATTTCATTCGTAAAACCAAGTTCAGAAAGCATGGCCTTGATTAAAACCATATTTAAAAAAACGTCTTCTGCTACCATTATTTTAAACCCTTCGCGAGCATCGGCTACCTTGGGTGCTTCCATAATTTCCTTATCCTGGCTGGTAGTATTCTCCGGGAAGAGATTATTTAGATAATTGAATAAATCGCTGCTTTTTACCGGCTTGCTTAAACGAAAGCGAATGCCCAAATCCAAACATTCTTTTTCAATTTGCACATTATCTAATGATGAGTGCAGAAGAATCACAGGCTGTTTTTCAATGCTTATCTTCATTTTGCTTTTAAGCATTCGTATTGTATCAATGCCATTAATGTAGGGCATTTTGTAATCACAAATTATGAGATCAAAGGGTTCGGGTTGTTCAATTATTTTGAGTGCCTCGAAACCACTGTCACAACATTCAGATTGAATGTGCCATTGATTAAGCATTTGCTTCATAATTGTTTGATTATTGATATTGTCGTCAATAATCAAACATCGCTTCACTCCTTTAATCTTCGAAGTGTCCGTCTTAGCTCCCGCTTCAAAATGAGTGGTAATATCGAAATAGAAAACAGATTCAACACCTACCGTGCTTTTAACATGGATCTTACTATCCATTCTTTCTGCAAGCAACTGAGAAATTACAAGTCCTAAACCCGTACCGCCAAACACACGGGTCATTGAACTATCAGCCTGCGAAAATGGCTTAAAGAGCTTCGACTGTTGCTCTTTATCTATACCAATCCCTGTGTCTCGCACCGAGATTGAAAGCGTACCTTGACCGCGATCAACCTCACGGTAGCTTATTTTTAGCGCCACTTCTCCCTGGTTTGTAAACTTCACTGCATTGCCTAAAAGATTAGCTAGAATCTGTTTCAAACGAAGGCCATCAACATGAGCAAATCTGGGCATGGAGGGGTCAATGTCCAGCAATAACTCGATATCTTTTTCTGCTACGGCAAATCTTACGATATCGATGCTGTCCTCGAATAATTGCACCATGTCAATTTTTAGAATATCGAGATCTAACATTCCTGCTTCAATTTTGGAAAAATCAAGAATGTCATTGATGATGCCGAGCAAAGCGTGCCCGGAAACATTGGCACTGTGCGCAAATTGGCGTTGAACGATGGAAAGCTGCGATTTTTCAAGTAAGTCAGTGAATCCAATAACGCTGTTGAGGGGCGTGCGAATTTCGTGACTCATATTGGCGAGGAATTCAGATTTAGCCTTGTTTGCTTTTTCCGCTGCTTCTCTCGCAACAATTTGCGATGCAGCTTCTTTTTCAGCAGTAATATCCCAATTAGTTCCAATCATACGAATAGCCTTGCCGTTATTATCTCGTAAGACCGTTGCGAGGGCTCTTATAGTTCTAATCTCACCATTTGCATATTGAACCCTGAACTCCGTATTAAAGTCTTTTTCGCCTTTAATTGCCCTTTGAATCTCTTCATTTCCTCTTTGTTTGTCGGCTTCATATACTCCATTAACCCAAGCATCGTATGCGTTGGTAAAATCGTTTTTATTAACGCCATATAAAACGAACATTTGGTCATCCCAAGTGAGTTTATCTGTTACAATATCCCAATCCCAAATCCCTACTCCACCCGCTTTAACAGCAAGACTAAGACGTGTTTCGTTTTCTTTTAATGCTTGTTCTGATTGCTTTAATTTGCTAATGTCGGAGTGCGATCCAACAACCCTTATGGCTTCACCGGCCGCATTTCTCTCAACTACTTTTCCTCTATTTAAAATCCATAAATAATTCCCTTCCTTATTTCTAAATCTATATTCATGGCTAAAAGAATCTGTTTTTCCTGATAAATTTTTAGAAATGTCAGAAAATGCAAATGCAATATCATCCGGATGTATTCGAGATCTCCATTCATAATCATCGTCCGTAAACTCTTCTGTTTTATAGCCTAACATTTCTAACCAACGATTTGAATAGAAAGTCTTGTTCTCTTGTGGTCTCCATTCCCAAATTCCATCACCACTTCCTTCAATAACAAATTGCCATCTTTCTTCATTGATCCTTAAGTTCTCTTCCGCTATTTTTCTTTCTGTAATATCTTGTGCTATACCCTTAAGGCCTATTATGTCTTCTTTTGCATCACGTTCAGCTTCTCCACGAACCCACATATACCCTTTACTACCATCTTTTCGGAGTGTTTTTAATTCCAGTTCATACGGGATGCCCTTTTC
>JBKCGW010000415.1:0-7305 GCA_046303175.1 Flavobacteriales bacterium | reverse complement strand
CCTTTATTGCCACACGCAATTCGGGTTCGTTGATGCCACTGCAGATGGAGTAGGAGCGACGAATGTCTTCCCCGTCAATTGTTTCGCGCAAGGTGAGGTATTGCCCTTGACGAAAGCGATAATTGTCTTTCAACTCATTGGGAACATCGAATGCAATGGAAACGCAGTCCTTGGTTTCTCGGCGAACATCAATGACGGTGAGCGGGTGGAATTTGGGTCTCATGATTTTTGTGGTGCGCTGCAAAAATAGATGTGATGTTGATTTGAATTTACCTTAATCTTGTGCATTCTAAGAAAAGTCAGTTATGGAAAATCAAGCATTGCTAGAACGTTTTCAAAACTATGTGGAGGCGGAAAATAAAATTGAAGCCAAAGATTGGATGCCGGATGGCTACCGAAAAACCCTCATCAGACAAATTGCCCAGCACGCACACAGTGAAGTGGTGGGTATGTTGCCGGAAGGCAACTGGATATCTCGGGCCCCTTCACTTCGTCGCAAGGCTATATTGATTTCGAAGGTGCAGGACGAGGCGGGCCATGGACTTTACCTCTACAGTGCATGTGAGACATTGGGCGTTGACCGCGATACGTTGATTCATGAATTGCTTACCGGTAAGGCTAAGTATTCATCCATCTTCAATTATCCAACCCTTTCTTGGGCCGATATAGGTGCAATCGGTTGGTTGGTGGATGGAGCGGCTATTGTGAATCAAGTTTCGCTGCAGCGCACCAGCTATGGCCCATACAGCCGTGCAATGGTGCGTATTTGTAAGGAGGAAAGTTTTCACCAACGTCAAGGGTATGAAATCATGATCTCGTTGGCGCGTAATGGAAATGCTGCGCAAAAGAAAATGGCTCAGGAGGCATTCAATCGTTGGTGGTGGCCATCGCTCATGATGTTTGGCCCCAGTGATGCTACATCAGCGCACAGTGCACAGAACATGGCATGGAAGATAAAGCGTCATGGTAATGATGAATTGCGTCAGAAGTTTGTTGATATGACCGTGCCGCAAGCTGAATATTTGGGGTTAACCATTCCGGATAAAGACTTGAAGTGGAATGAGTCGACCGGTCATTATGATTTTGGAGAAATTGATTGGACCGAGTTCAACGAAGTAGTAAAGGGTAATGGACCTTGCAACAAGCAGCGTCTCGAAACACGCAACAAGGCGCATGCTGAAGGCGCGTGGGTGCGAGAAGCCGCAATGGCGTATGCCCGTAAACAACAAGAAAGACAAGCGGTAAGTGCCGCGTACTAACGAAATTCAATGAGTAGCAATAATTGGCCCTTGTGGGAAATATTCATTCGGAGCAAAAATGGTTTGGCGCATAAACACGCAGGAAGCCTGCATGCTGCTGATGCCAAGATGGCAATAGAAAATGCACGAGATGTCTACACCCGCCGCATGGAAGGTGTGAGCATTTGGGTGGTAAGAAGTTCTGATATCGTTGCTTCTTCGCCGGCTGACAAGGATTTTCTTTATGAACCGGCCAACGACAAAGTTTATCGTCATCCGACCTTCTATGAGATACCTCCGGAGGTTGGACATATGTGATGATGAATATAGAATTGAATTGATGATATGAATACTTCTGAGTATTATACTTACCTTCTTAGACTAGCAGATGACACTCTTATATTGGGACAACGTCTCAGCGAGTGGTGTGGCCATGGTCCGGTGTTAGAGGAGGATATTGCACTGTCTAATATTGCCTTGGATTACATAGGTCAGTCAACCAATGTTTACAAGCATCTTGCGTCAATCTCTGAGGATGGACGTGATGAGGATATGATTGCGCTGACACGCATGGAATCGGAGTATGTGAATGCTCTCATGCTTGAGCTGCCAAATGGAGATTATGCGGTAACAATCGCGCGACAATATTTCTATTCTTCGTTTTACCTTCTCTTTTTGGAAGAACTCAAGAGTGGAACAGATGTGTTTCTTTCCGGATTTGCTGAGAAATCGATTAAAGAAGTAAAGTACCATTTGCAACACGCTACAGATTGGGCGCTCCGTTTGGGGGATGGTACTTCAGAAAGCCACGTTCGAATGCAACGAGCTGTTGACAGCATCTGGCCCTATGTGGGAGAGTTGTTTCAGGATGATGAGATTGATGCGAATGCTCTCAATGCCGGATGGGGAGTTTCTCGCAACGGCTTGAAGACTGCTTGGATGGATCGATTGAATGCTGTTTTTTCTGAAGCAGGCTTGATAGTTCCAACCGAGGCATGGCATCATTCCGGAGGTCGCAAAGGCCGTCATACTGAGCACATGGGATTTCTTTTAGCCGAAATGCAATTCTTGCAGCGCGCTTATCCTGGCGCGAAATGGTAGTATGAGCGCCGCTCCCACAACACAAGACATCTGGAATTGGCTCGCGGAAGTAAGCGACCCTGAAATACCTGTATTGAATGTTGTTGAATTGGGTATCGTTCGAGAGGTTTCCTTGAGTGCCGGTCAGGTGCAAGTTGTTATTACGCCTACTTACAGTGGATGTCCGGCTATGCGTACTATAGAGCAAGATATTGAAGAGGTGTTGCAGGAGTATGGAGTAACAAACTTCATTATTACCATAGTCCTTTCACCTGCTTGGACCACAGACTGGATGACGGATGAAGCACGCGAGAAACTTCAACACGAAGGAATTGCTCCACCACAAAAAGGCAGCGCCGACAAGGGTCTTTTGATGGGGCGTTTGCGCGATGTGAAGTGCCCGCGATGCGGATCTACCCAAACCAATATGCTTTCTCAATTCGGTTCAACAGCTTGCAAAGCACTGTATCGTTGTGACTCTTGTCTAGAGCCCTTTGATTATTTCAAGTGTATATAATGCAAAAAGGCCCCGAAGGGCCTTCTGCTAAAGTTAGGTTTATTGTTTTAGTATAGGTTCTAATGTTGAATCATCATCGGGATGATTGAAGTATTCTCCTCGCCCTCGATCTTTACGAAGTAACAACCTGCCGATAAATGATCGGTTGCCATTCTCGCTTGCTGGAATGCACGAACGCTTTCAATTTGCTGGCCTGAAACGTTCATGATAGTAGCAGTGAAGTAGGCATTCTCCGGACTTTGAATCATGAAGTAGTTTTCTGCCGGGTTAGGATAAACAGAGAACGTAGTAGCTTCAATTTGATCAACGCTCGTAATCTCGCATGGATCTACAAAGATGACTTGGTTGGCTACGTTTACACAGCCTTGGTTATCTATGTAGGTGTAAGTGATATTTTGTCCACCTGTCCCCGGAAGAGCAGGGTAGAATGTGTCGCCCAATACACCGTCGCCTGCGAATGTTCCGCCGATTGGTTCTCCTGTCAATTGGAATGGATCGTCGAATGTGCAAACACTATCATTCGCAACGAACAGAACAGTTGGGTAGAACATTACTTCAATGGTTGAGCTTGATGAAGATCCTTCGCAACCATTCTTGTCCATGATTACATATTGTAGTTCATGCATACCACCGCCGGCAAGACCAGGATCGAAAGTATTTCCTACGACGCCTTCTCCTACAAAGAATCCACCTTCAGGTAATCCGAGCAATGGAACGGGTGTGCCTGAAATACATACTGAGCTCTGTGCTACAGTCATAGATGCCTGTGGAAGTTCAATAAACTCGATAGTTATTGAAGCGCTGCCCTGACATCCGTTAGGTGCTTCGGCGCTTACGGCATAGGTGCGTGCTGTGTCGGCAACAATCATTTCACCTTCTGTGTGCGCAGGATCATTCCAGATCAGCATAGCTTCGGTTTCACAAATTGCTAGCAACTCCACGGTGCCTTCTCCACAGAATGTTGTTGGCCCCATTGGCTCTATCACTACTTCAGGTATTTCGAGTGTTGTAACGTGAACTCGATTCGACATTCCCCAGCATCCTTCGGTATTGTAACCCTTCACGTAAACAATGTTCGTAGTGTCAACCGTAGTCAATAGAACAGTATCAGAATTCATCCACTCATAGTGACTAGCGCCGCAAGCGGTAAAGAGTGATTCATCACCGTAACAGAACGTGGTGTCGTCAATTGTATGGATTACTACATCCGGGTTGTTGCAGTCGCTCAATCGTGCGTAAAAAGCATCGGTGGTGCCGTAGTTGATTTCTTCGCCATACACATTGGAGTTTGTAAATCCGGCAATCATCAATTTACCAAAGCGATCGCTACTCATGTGGCCAAACCAATCATGGCCAGAGCCACCCATGTATGACAGCCATTGGTTCTCTCCCAGCGTATTGAATTTCGAAATGAACATATCGATTCCACCAGCGAGCGTTTCCTGGAATGCTTCTACTACAGGTATGTTTGCAGATTCCGTGGTACCACCAACGTAGATGTTACCGAATAGGTCGACGTGAATGTCCTTCACGCTTTCAGCACCCGAACCGGTTACAAATTGTGACCACAACAGAGTGCCCACCGGTGAAAAGCTCATCAGCATGGCGTCTGTATTATTGGGCGATAGAACACCTGAGTTGTCAAGAAATGCAATAGGACCTGAGTTGGTGTTACCACCTACAACGATATTGCCTGCTGTATCCAATGCAATGGTGTTGAACAAATCTGCACCAGCTCCACCAATGTATTCTGCCCAATTGATTTGAAGGTCGCTATTCAAACAAGTAATGAATGCATCAGAAACACCGCCGAAGTAAGGCATGGTTGTAACTGAAGAGAGCAAGTCCACTCCTGCAGTGCTACCGCAAATGCAGAGGTTGCCATCACGGTCGAAGGTCACGTCTTTGATTTCGTCGGTGCCTGAACCTCCGAGGTATGAGAATTTATTGATTTCTCCTGTTGCTGAGATTTGCGCCAAGAAGCCGTCGAATGTTCCGCCACCGTAGTTCGCTTGAATTTGCGATTGATGAGGAACTGCAATGGAGCTTGTTTTACCGACCAGGAAGATGTTGCCTTCTGCATCGATTGCAAGGTCTTGAGTGTAATCGTCGCCATTACCCCCGATGTATACGGTCCATACGAGGTCGCCGTCTTTTGTGAATTTCGAGCAGAAGCCGTCACGATTTCCGCCGGAATAGCTCGAAGCAATCGGACCAAATGAAAGGTTCGTTGATGAGGTGTAACCGGTCACAACGATATGGTCATCATGGGTTGCGCTCACTGCCGTGCAGAAGTCGTTTCCATTTCCGCCGACGAATGCGGTCCACAATTCTTGACCGTAGATATTCGACTTCGTAATGTACCCGTCAAAATTTCCGCCCTTGTATGCATTAATAACTTGACCAACTCCTTGAAGGCTTGAACCACTTACGTGACCAACCGTGTAGGTATTGCCCATGAATTCACAAGCTATACCCTCGGCCTTATCGGTACCTGAGGTGCCCATTTGAGCCGACCACATTAAGTGATGTGTATCTACAATTGGGATTACTTGTGCAACCATGGTGAGTTGCGCTGCGATAAGGATAGCTATGAATAAGCCATTCACAATAATCAGCTTTCTTTTAGGGTTGAAGGTTTTCATCGGAATACGTTTTTTAAATTGTTTTTGTGTTGTTGGATTAAGTTTTCCGTCTTTCACAGGTGTTTATACTGAGCTTGCGGATAAATGGTTACAGTTTTTCTTAAGTGTTTTTAAATCAATTCCTTAGATTGAATTATACAGTGACGAATGTCTCAATGTCCTATACGAGTCGGAATAGGGATGGAGTTCATTGAGAATTTGCGACTACCGATGAATTTGGTGTAGAGGATGAAGTTTTTTTTTAAGGATTCTTTCATCCTATGAAAAAACAATTACATTTGCGCCCGCTTTAGCAAGGTGCCATAGCTCAGTTGGTAGAGCAAAGGACTGAAAATCCTTGTGTCCCCGGTTCGATTCCTGGTGGCACCACAAACAGGCGAGACTTACGGGTCTCGCTTTTTTTATTCATCTTTGTGAAGTGAAAATTACCCGACCCAAGTTCGTTCGAACCATTGAAGCGCTTAGCAAAGCTTTGTCTAATCAGCTTGGAAAAAGGCGGTATGTATTATTGACTGATGACACAGTAGGCGAGGTTTGTTTGCCATTGCTTTCGGAGTTTTTAGGAGCTAATTCGCCGTTGGACATAATCGAAGTCGAGGCGGGGGAGGCTTGCAAAGCACCCGAGGTATGCGTGCAGTTGTGGAGTCACTTATTGCAGCTGGGTATTACGAAATCGGATGTTTTGGTTTGTTTGGGTGGAGGATCTGTTACCGATTTAGGCGGATTTGTTGCGGCAACCTATAAGCGAGGAATTCCCGTTGTTTTCATTCCTACCACCGTATTAGCCATGACCGATGCATCTATTGGAGGCAAGAATGGAATTGATTTCGAAGGGGTGAAAAATGCGGTGGGTACCATTATTCAGCCGGAGTCTGTGCTTGTATATACAGGCTTTGCCGATACACTCTCGGAAGAGCAATATCTGTCGGGATTCGCTGAAATCGTAAAACACGGGATTATCGGTGGCAATCCTTTGTGGAAGGATTTGGAAAAATACATCAACAAGCGAAGGGCCTTGGATGAACGATTGTTGCGAAAGTCGGTTGATGTGAAGCTCATCATTGTCACAAAGGACCCTTTTGAGAACGGGGATCGTCGTATTCTCAATGTTGGTCACTCCATTGGTCATGCAATTGAATCTGCTTTTTTGAAGAACGGCCAATCCGTTGAGCACGGAATCGCTGTTGCAATGGGCATTCTGGTTGAATTGAAATTGTCATTGCGTCTTAAACGAATAAGTGAAAAGGATGCTTTTTCTATCGCAAGGGTTCTCCAAGACTGGTTTGGTCATGTATTACCATCCTTTCCGGATTGGAGTCAGATTGAGCCATTTTTAATCCACGATAAGAAGACGAATTCTAAAAAAATCTTACTCCCCCTGCCGATTTCTATAGGGCATGTGGAAATTGTTGATTTCGGGCGATGGGCCTTGTTGAAAGATGTTTATAATCAGTTTGTTGACTGATTTTTATCAGGTTCTGCGGCTCTTGATATATCCAGAATGTGTATTCGATATGTTTCTCAATTAATTAGCTGAAATCGCACGATTTCATCATGAAACGTTAATTTTCATCGATTTGTATTTTGCAAACAGTGGTAATCAACGCTAACTTGTTGATAACCCGAGTGTTGATTAGATGAATGGTCTTAAGGCATCGATGAGGTCCTGTTTGGTGTCGATGGTGAACGAAAAAATTTTGTTAGTTCATAACGAAATCCGTATACATTTGCGCCCGACTTGTAATCAACACTCCGGTGTTGAAACTTTAAATTAATCAAAAACCAAATCTCTTAATCATGAGTAAACTGTTACGTACAGTGAGCT
>JBKCGW010000414.1:0-1158 GCA_046303175.1 Flavobacteriales bacterium | reverse complement strand
AATCATGATCCTGAAGTGTCTTGTAGATATTGATGTTGTAGAAAAACTCATGATTGAGTCGCTGCCATTTCTCCTGAACGTCATGGTACTTATCGCCGGGCACATCACCAATGGCATCCCATTGTTCTTTCAACGCTTTGTGCGTAGAGAAGGCCTTTCCGATATTTTGTTCGTCCTTGATTAAGCCATCCATTTCATTCAAAATGGCTTGCTTCTTCTCAAGGTTTTTCTGACGCTCAGCGGCTAGTTTCTTGCCATGCTCTTCAACGCGGTCTTCATAGACCTTGAGCAAATCCTGAAACTCACCCTCCAACTCATGGGGAGCATAGACAAATTCAACATCTTCCGGATGTTCCTCGGCCTTAAATGCTTCGAGCTGAATTTGGCGTTCCTTGGCAGTTTCCGCTTTCCAATCGTTGCGGATTTCACGAACTCCGTCACGGATAGAGGCAATCTCCTCCGTCTTTAGCAATTCGCGCAGTTTAACAATCAATTCGTTTTTCATTACAACTTTAAATAGTCAGTGGTCCTTTTTTTATTGACCGTATCGCAAAAATAAGCAAAGCAATACGCCCGTGAAAGGGGTTAAAACGAAAGCAACACAGAAAGGTTCACTTTTTACGGACAAAAAGTAACAATGTGCCGCGAACATGGGCGTTCACTGCAAAAAACTAACAAATGACACATCGCATATTGAGTGGGCTAACTTTGAGTCGTTGTTGATTGATTACTGACTGATTTGAAATACCCTCCAGAAATAGCCTACAGCAAGTTGGTCGATTGGTGCAACAAAGCAGAACGTTGCCGCTTCGATCTCATTCGCAAACTCAAGGTATGGGGGGCCGATGGACCCTTCATAGAAACTTGTTTGGGTCGTCTTTCTAAAAGCAACCTATACGATGATGCTCGATTTGCCTCAGCCTTTGCCAACGACAAATCAACCATTCAGCGTTGGGGTGCTCAGAAGATTAGAATGCACTTGCGATCGCGAGGCATTCTCGATGAGTACATTCAAGATGCACTTACTCGGTTGGAACCGGAAACACAACAACTTCAAATACGTGAACTCGCCTCTCGGAAATGGCCTGCCATGAAGGGAAAAAACGATTACGAGCGCACCAGCAAACTGATTGCCCTCTTAATGCGAAAAGGTTTTTC
>JBKCGW010000413.1:0-1882 GCA_046303175.1 Flavobacteriales bacterium | reverse complement strand
CCCATTCGGCGCGTGTGAGTTGATATTCCTTGTAGAGTTGGGGAATTAAATCGGTCGAGCGAACGATGGGACCCGCCACAAGTTGAGGGAAGAACGTAACGAAGAAGGCAAAATCGGTGAAGCGCTCAACAGGCTTCAGCGTGCCTCGATACACTTCCACTGTATAGCTGATACTTTGAAACGTAAAGAACGAAATACCGATGGGCAGAATGATTTTGTCTACCTCGAAGTGACTTCCAAAAAAGCCATTGCTCCAATACGCCAGCACATTGAAAACGCTGCCCGTGCTGCCCGTCATGGAGTTGTAGATATCCGTAAAGAAGTAGGCGTATTTAAAATAAAACAGCACCGCCAGGTTCATGCATACGCTCACCGCAAGCCATCGCTTTTTTGCTTTTGCATTTTCCGTTGAGGCAATCTTTTTACCCACTAAAAAATCCCACACTGCCGTGAACAGCAGAAGCAGAAAAAACAACCCCGTCGTTTTGTAATAAAAGAAAATGCTCGCGATGAACAAGAACGAGTGGCGAAGCAAACGGTTGCGGTGCACAAACGCATCCACTATCAGGACCAGTGCGAAAAAGATCCAAAAGTTAACCGCAGTAAAAATGAAAGGCGCTTTGGAATCAAACGCCAGGAACGATGTGATGGACGACCACACGTGCATGCCTACTACTTCCCTTTAAACGTAAGTGTTTTTTTCGGACGATCGTTGCGCGGCTTGTCATCGCCTGTCGGACGAGGGCGCTCAGACTCACTGTCTCTTGGTTTTTCGGAGCGCGTAGCAGGCCCTTTTGTTTTTGGAACAAACGGTTTGTCGACCCAAGGCTTTTCAGCCGGCGCCTCTTTCTTGGGAGCCCTGGCGGGACGCACAGATGGACCATCGCCTTCTTCTTCCGAAAGCAGCTTGGTATTCTCCCACTCCGTTGGAATCTCTCCTGTCTTATTGAACTTGATGCCCATCTTGGTGAGCAATATCTTTCCTTCTTTGAACAACATGCCCGCAGCCTTCTTAAATGTCTTCTTCGACATGTGAAGGCGCAGCTTAATTTCATCAGGATCAGTATCATCGTTGAGGCGCACGTAACCGCCGTTGGCCTCGAGGTAGTTCATGATTTTCACCTTGGCATCGTCGAGAAGCTCCATGCCCTCGCGCTGCATGCTTACCACGATATCCTTCCCTTCTACTTTGCGAACGTAACCCTTCACCTTCTCTCCGAGGCGAACGTTGTCGGTCATTTCCTGGCGGAACAATGCACCTACATACTTACCGTCGATAATGACACGACGGCCGATTTCAATCTTCTCGGCGATGGTCATCATCACTTCATCACCGCGCTTGTAAGGAATTTCGCGTCCGCGCAAATAGCGATTCAGCTTGGTAGTAGCATACAATCTGCGGTTTTCGGGATCATCGAGTAGAATTACCAATGCCATGCGACCGTCTTCCAAACTCTCTACCTGCTCGGCATGCGGAATGAGGATATCGCGGCGTGTACCAATGCTGATGAACGAGCCGAGGCTATTGGAGCTCAATACGCGGTAACATCCCACTTCACCCACCTGCAGCGAAGGCAGCTCGGTGGTGGCTTCGAGGTTTCGTTCCTCGTTGTAGTAGGTAAAAACTTCCACCTCGGTGCCCGGTTCGGTTTTGGGCTTGAGTTCACGGCGGCCGATGAACACATAATCGGCTTCACTGCCCAACAGATAGCCCTTTTCCACTACTTCAAATACCGGCAAAGTTTGAATTGTACCCGGATGAATTTGCATGATTTCCTCGCATTAGCTCGAAAGGCGTGATTACCCTCGAAGTTGCAAAGAAAAGGCGAACAGGCGTGTGTTCGGTCATAAACAACGCAAAGTGCTAACAATGGGGCGGGGA
>JBKCGW010000412.1:0-4164 GCA_046303175.1 Flavobacteriales bacterium | reverse complement strand
GGCAATACTCAAGTAACCCGGCATGCTTCCCAGTTGTAGCATTCCGCCGCTACCGAGCACAAGAACTGCCACGCCCAGTGCTGCGCCCGAGCTAATGCCCAGCATGGATGGGCCTGCCAGCGGATTGCGAAACAAGGTCTGCATGAGCATTCCGCTCCACGCTAATGCCGATCCGGCAAGAATTGCTGCCAACGTTCTGGGCACTCTAGAGTCCCAAAGGATGGTATAGGCCGGGTCGTTTGGATTGGCTTGGCCGGCGCGATTTAGCCAGATGTTTTTAATTGAAATTGCTACGCTGCCCGTCATCAATTCGAGCGCAACCAAAACCAGCGACGCAAGCGATAGCAGCAGTATGGAACGCAATTTCATAGCGGCAAAAATGGGGAGGATTGTGCTCTTTTTCGGGCCTGCGGCATATTTGACTGTTTTTCATAAAATTATTTTCCTTTTGTCCTTTTCGTGGCGACTTTTGGCGGCCTTTTACAATTACTATGAAATTTGATAAGAACACCGCGATAGGCTTTACGTTGATGATTTTGTTGCTGCTGGGTTTCTCGTGGTACCAAGCCAATGAACAGGAAAAATTACGCGCCGAGCAACAAGCGGCTTTGGATAGTGCCGCAGCTTCGGTGCCTGAGGCGCCAGTTGCTCCGGTAGTTGCAGAAACTTCGGTTATGGCTGCGCAGGTGGACTCTACACTTAGCGACTCCCTTCTTGCAGTAGCAGCCAATCAGGTATTGGTGGATAAGTACGGTGTTCTTGCCGGCTCTGCTCAAGGCGAGCAGCAATCGGTAGTGCTGAAGAACAACAAAGTAAAGCTCTCCCTGAGCACAAAGGGTGGATTGTTTACCGGAGCTGAATTGCTCGATGGTTATAAGAACTATACGACTCAAGAAAATATCCGCTTGTGGAGTGAAGCCTATTCCAACATGAAGTTGAAATTGCATGTTGCAGGCAAGGGCGAGTTTCCATCGGACGAATTTTATTTTGAGCCTAGTGCGCAGGAAGTAGATGCGGCGCAAGGTGCCGGTGTTCTTACGATGCGCTTGCGCTCACAGGATCCTGCGAAATACCTGGATATAGTCTATTCTCTTCAACCCGATGCTTATGCAGTGGATGTAAAGATCAATGCCAACGGTCTCGGCAACGAACTCGAGTTGGGGTCGAAGCCCCTGCAACTCGAGTGGTATGCAGCGGGTATGAACAATGAAAAGGGTCTCGCGGCGGAGCGCTCACGTTGCTCGGTTTACTACCGTGAAGGCGAAGAAGACCGCGATTACCTGAGCGAGTCGGATGATGACAGCTATACCGCTGAAGAGCAATTGCAGTGGGTGGCTTTCAAGCAGGATTATTTCTCGGCTGCTGTGATTGCCAAGGATGGTTTCCAGCCCGGATCGTATGTGCAGGTGAATGTTCCTCAGGATAGTGTGCACACCAAGCTCTATCAGTCGAAGTTGTTGCTTGCCATGAAGGGAGGCGAGAACGCTTTCGGTGAGATGACCTTCTATTTCGGTCCGAACGATTACAAAGAGCTGAAGAAGCTGAATACGGAGGAAATTGACCGCGTAATCGATTACGGTTGGAGCATTATTGGCACCGTGAATCGCTACTGCGTGCGTCCGTTGTTCTGGTTCTTCTCTTCGTTCATCGGCAGCTGGGGATTGATCATTCTACTTGTAACCCTGGTCATTAAGACCGTGTTGTTCCCCATTACCTGGAAGAACTTCTTGAGTAGCGCCAAAATGCGCGTGCTGAAGCCTGAGATTGATGAGATCAACAAGAAGTACGATGGCAAAGACCCTATGGCGAAGCAAACTGCTACCATGGCACTTTACCGTCAGACAGGCGTTAATCCATTCGCAGGTTGCATTCCGGTTCTTTTGCAAATGCCTATTTTGTATGCGATGTTCCGCTTCTTCCCGGCCGAGATTGTGTTGCGCGGAAAGAGCTTCCTGTGGGCCGATGATTTGGCTGCCTACGACAGCATTGTGAGCTGGGAACAACACATTCCAATCCTCAGTTCGATTTATGGTAATCACGTGAGTGGATTCACTATCCTGATGTGTATCTCGACGTTCATCTATTCGAAAATGAGCATGGGCAGCCAGCCGCAAATGGCGCAGCAACCCGGCATGCCGAACATGACGGTGATGATGAACCTCTTCACAGTTATGATGTTGTTCTTCTTCAACGGACAGCCTTCAGGTCTTAGCTTGTATTACTTCATGGCCAACATGGTGAGCATCGGTCAGATGTGGGCTATTAAGAAGTACTTCATTGACGAGAATGCCATTCGTGCTAAAATCGACGAGAACAAGAAAAAGCCTCAAACGAAGAGTAGTTTTATGCAGCGTTTGGAAGAAGCTCAAAAGGCCCAACGTCAAAAGCTTGCTCAACAAGGTAAAAAATAAGATGCGAATTATCCTTCTTGTCTTTTCAATTGCGATTGCTGTTTCCTCTTGCATGAAGAACCGGAATGATCCACAAGCGGAACTGATCACTCAACGAACTCAACCTCCTGCAGTTCCTGTGGGAACAGATACAGCGCTCTATTATTCGCGAGGTGCATGCTTCGGCATGTGTCCCATCTTCGAGTTTACGGTTATGAGGGACGGAAAGGCGACGTATGTTGGAAAGAACCATGTAGATCTCATTGGCCGCTATCAAGCGCAAGTTTCTTATGTCGATGTAGAGCATGTCCTCAACAAGGCAAAGAACATTGGATACTTCGAAATGCAGTCAGTTTACGACAACGAGAACGTGCACGACTTACCGGACATTAAGACGGGGATTGCACATCATGGCACGCTACACCGTGTGAGAAATCGCTACAAAGGTCCTGCATCGTTGCGTGTGCTTTATGCCGAGCTCGATTCGCTTATTGAAAAGCAAGAATGGAAGCCCGTAGGAAATAATTAAGGAAACAATTTTTTTCGTCAACAATTAACCAATCAAAATTCAATCATCAATCAACATGAAAAGAACAATGTATATCGCAGTGCTGCTGCTATCGTTGATGCCGGTCTCTTTGCTGGCCAATGAGGGTATGTGGCTGGTAAGCCTGCTCAATCGAATGAATGAAGCAGAAATGAAGGGCCTCGGTCTGAACCTTACCAAGGAAGAAATTTACAGCATCAATACAGCTTCACTGAAGGATGCAATTGTGCGTTTGAACTACGGACAGTGCACAGGTGAGGTGGTGAGCGACAAGGGATTGATTTTTACCAATCACCACTGCGGTTATGATGCGATTCAAACGCTTTCGACCGTAGAGAATAATTTGTTGCTCGACGGTTTCTGCGCAAAGAGCTTCGCAGAGGAGCTTCCAATTGCAGATTTCAAGATTTCGTTTTTGGTGCGTATCGAGGATGTAACTCAGCAAATGCTTGCAGCGGTGAACGATGCCATGACAGAGGCAGATCGTGATAAGGCTCTTGCGGCTAAGTCGAAGGAATTGGTTGCTGCGAATACAAGCAATGGTGCTTACGAAGTTGAAGTGAAGTCATTCTTCTATGGCAACGAATATTACATGATGGTTTACCAAACCTTCAGCGACATTCGTTTGGTGGGTAATCCGCCCGAGAGCGTAGGTAAGTTTGGTGGTGATACCGACAACTGGATGTGGCCTCGTCACACAGGTGACTTCTCGATGTTGCGTATTTATGCCAACAAAGACAACCAGCCTGCAGCATACAGCAAGGACAACGTGCCTTACAAGCCTAAGCACTTCTTGCCTGTAAACATCGATGGTGTATCTGAAGGTGACTTCACGATGATTATGGGTTTCCCCGGCCGTACGTCACGCTACCTTACTTCGTTTGGAATTCAGCAAGCGGTAGACACGCGCAACCCTGCGTTGATTGAGTGCCTCGGTACGAAGCTCGAAAGCTGGAAGAGTGTGATGGATAAAGATGCGCGTGTGCGTTTGATGTATGCCGCGAAGTATGCGTCTACTGCAAACGGTTGGAAATACTACATTGGTCAAACACGCGGTTTGAAGCGTTTGGATGTGAAGAGCGACAAGGCGAAAATTGAAACAGATTTCACCCGTTGGTTGAATGGTAACGGCACCACCAAGTCGAAATATGGTGAGACGCTTAAAATGGTTCAGGAATACTACAGCGAGTGGGATCCTTATGTGAAAGCTTCAACCTATTCATCGCT
>JBKCGW010000411.1:0-28208 GCA_046303175.1 Flavobacteriales bacterium | reverse complement strand
ATCAACAATGGCGGTTACGCTAATACTAACGCTCCTTTCTACGCCATTGGTGCTACGTTGCAATATAATGTTGGTGCTGCTTATGATCGATCTATCGAATGGAGTGCTTCAACGGGCAGGGGGTATCCTCATCATGTAACCATCTCCAACAACACTACTATTAATCCGGCCGGAAGTGCAGGAGCCAACACAGGTGTTGCGCTGCAGACCGGTGGTAACCTTACCATCGATTCCGGATCTTCTTTGTATCTGGATTATGGTGGGAACAATATGACTGTAGATTTAGTGGTATTGGGAAGTATGACGTTAAACGGCAACCTTTCGGGTAGCGGCGCTTCAGGATCAGATATTTTTGTAAGTGGTGATTGGACCAATAACGGAACAAGCGCCAACTTCTTTCCTAATGCACGTGCTGTTTTCCTCAACGGCTCGAGTACGCAAACAATTTCCGGCACAAACGCTTCTTTTCCTGCGTTCCCATACATTTTTGTGAGCAAATCAACTGGAAATATTCTCCTTGCGCGTGATGTTCAAGTAAGCACACAACTGGTATTCAGTTCGGGTAACACAGCAAACATTGATGCGGCTTCCTTCACGCTTAACGTTAGCGCTACATCCACAACAGCCATTGACCGTCAGGGTTCCGGACACATCATTGGAAATCTGCGTCGAGGAATTGGAACAGGCAGCAATAGCTATGACTATCCTGTGGGCGACGCATCTAATTATACTCCGGTAACACTTAGTTTCAATAGCGTAACCGGAGCCGGAAACGTGACGGTGAAATCAAACGCAAGTGAACACCCGCAAATCGCATCCAGTGGTTTGGAAGGTACGCTATCTGTAAATCGATATTTCTCCATAACGAATAGTGCAACTTCATTTAGTAACTACACTGCGACTCTCAATTTCGTTGCGGGTGATCGGGATGCAGGCGTTACTGCGGCTGATTTGCTGGTCGGTATTTATAATTCGGGATGGGCCTATCCTACGGTCGCTAGCCCAACGGCAACTAGCATTCAAGCAACTTCTGTAAGTAGCTTCGGAGACTTTGCAATTGCTGAATGTAAGTCTCCTGCGCTATTTACGGTTACCGGTGGAGGTGAGTATTGTTCCGGAGGCACTGGTGTCGCTATCGGGCTCGATGACTCAGAGGAAGGCGTTAGTTACCAACTAAAGAAAAATAATGTAGATGAAGGAAGCGCGGTATCAGGAACAGGATTGGCATTGTCATTCGGAAATATCACTTCGAGTGGAACATATACTGTTGTTGCTAACAGTCTTGCTTCTGCCACATGTTCCAACAACATGACAGGCAGCACTACAATAACAATTAACCCTATTGTAACCCCAATTGTTTCAATTACTGCAAGCGCCACAACATTCTGTAGCGGTACCTCCGTAACTTTTACAGCAACCCCACAATATGGTGGTGTTACTCCATCCTACCAATGGAAGGTAAACGCTACGAATGCAGGAACTGATACCTCAGCTTTTACAACTTCTGCGCTTAATGATGGCGACGTGGTAACTGTTGTTCTTACCAGCAGCGAGAACTGTCCGAGCCCATCTACAGCAACAAGCAATTCAATTGAGGTCGCGGTTCTGAGTTTCGAAACACCTGAAATATCAATTAGCATAGCTTCAGGAACGAACATATGTGCAGGTGATTTGGTAACCATAAATTCATCACCGTTATTTGGTGGCAGCCTCTCAACTTTTGAGTGGCAAATTAATGGAGCCGCAGCGGGTACAGATTCAACCCTAACCACGTTTGAGCTGGAGAATGGAGACCAAGTGCGTTGCATTTTCACTTCCGATTATCTCTGTGCCACTACCCCAACGGATACGTCGAACACGTTGACCTTTGTGGTGGCTATTCCACCACAAGTGGATGCGGGTGCTAACATGACTACTTGTGGTACCACACCATTCACATTTGCGAATGGAGCAACGAATAACAATACAACGAGCATTGCCTGGACAGAAAACGGTGCAGGTAGCATTACTGCGGGAGCGAATACACTCACCCCAACCTATACACCTGCAGCTGGCGACTTGGGAACAACCGTAACGTTCACGCTGACCGGTTTTGGAACCAGTCCATGTGCGGAAATTGCCGATAACGTGTCGTTGCAGGTTGATGCACTTGCGCTTTATTATATCGACGCCGATGGTGATGGTTTTGGTGACCCTCTCAGTTCGCCGGTTGCATCGTGCACGCCGGTGGTGGGCCGTGTGGTAGATAACACGGATTGTTGCGACAGCAACGAGGATATTAACCCGGGCAGTGAATGGTGGGCCGATGCCGATGGTGATGGCGTGGGTAGCTTTATTTATACTACAGGATGTGTGAGCGGCTGTGCAGGCTTTGCTCAGACCATTCCATATTATCCCGGTGCTCATGGCGGTGCCCCTTACGGAATTGACTGCAACGACGAAGCGGCATCGGCATATCCCGGAGCAACCGAAGCCTGCGCCAACAACGTGGACGACGATTGCGATGGAATGGTGGATGAGGGCTGCAGTGGAATCGTGAACGACGGTTTTGCTTTTGCCACTACGTTCAACGTAAACAACACCAACTCGTATTACCCGAATTGCAATCTCTTTAGCAGCAGTGTGCTGAACGCGGATATTTCGGCCGAAGGAAATCCGGCCAACGTTGCAGCCGGTGGCGGTCGTGACTCTTGGTTCCGATTTGTTGCTCCTTCGAGTGCCGTGCGCATCCGTGTGGCCCCTACAGGATTCAATGCTGTTATCGAATTGCGCACCGCTGCGCACCCGGCCGGACAGGTCGATGTTGAAAATGCGAACAGTGCAGTAGGAGGTATAGAGATCATGAACGTGGGTGGGCTAACTTCCGGTCAGACGTATTATATCGCCGTGAGAAACTACGACAATACAGTAGGCGGTACGTTTACGATTTGTGTTTCTCCGCTCATGCCAAGCGGTTGCGGCACTGCTCAGGCGGTGGGAGGATTGAACTTATGTAGTTCGTTCAAAGCGGTTTATCGCGGTGCAACTTCCTATACGTTTAATTTCACCGGAACAGGTGGAACGGCACCAACACCGTTTGCTACTACCTCTGCCTCTTCAACCGGTTTGATTGCTTTGAGCACACCCGCATTGGCGCTTCGCAACGGAGGTATTTATAACGTCCGTGTTGACGCAAACTATGCGCTTTCAAACGGTATCGGAGTTACTGATCCTACTATCACAATCCTGGGCACCGCATGCTCGCGCACCATGGCAACGGCTCCGCTGATGGAGGTAACCAGTATTCAGCGTTGCGCGGTTGCTACGCTCAACCGAAGCGCACTCTTGCGCGCTGTAACCACTACAGGTGCCTCCAGCGCATGCAGCGCAACGAGTTACAACTTCCGCTTCACGCGCGTAGCGGATTGCGCCGGCACAGTGATACCTGGAGTGACGCCGTTTGTGGTAAGCTCAAGCAGCACGTACTTATCGTTGAATGTGCCTTTCCCGAATGGATTGTATCCTCTACCAAACCTGGGTTACTGGAAAGTAGAGATTGCGCCTGTATTCACATACGGCGCAACGGCATACGGCCCCGCCAGGGTGATTCAGGTGAACAACACAGCAACAAGCTCTATGCTGCCTGAAGAGGAACTTGCCGAGATGGAAAGATTGCTGCAAGAAGGCAATGCGGGTCAAGCGGCTATCGTCTATCCAAACCCCGGAAACGGCGAGCGTGTGTTCATTTCACTTAGCGATGAAGCCGAAATTGTTAATTGCCGCATCTTCGACGAGATGGGCAGAGTGGTGGATGGCTTCTTGGTTACGCGGATAAGCGGAACGGCTGCTTTGGTAGAGTTCAACCAACGATTGGCGTCCGGTGTATACCACATACAATGGTCGACCGGAACGGAGCAACAAGCAACCCGCTGGATTGTAACGAATTAGGCTTGTTATATCCTTGAATAATAAAAAAAGGCCGGATCATCCGGCCTTTTTTCTTTTTGTAACCTTTTGGAATTGGATGCGTTTTAATGGACTTGTAGAAAAGCTTCCTTACGATAAAGCAGTATTAATTTTTCGTTAATAGTTGTTTTTTTATCGACAAGTTGAAGTAAATTTGCGACAAGTTTGAAACTGAAAACTAATTTTTATTCACCATGGGTACATTAAGTCTACCTTCTTCATCTCTCACTACTACTGTAAAAACATTAATTTTCTTGTTGGGGCTATTGCTCGGGCAGGATGTGTTAGCGCAGATAGCCCAACGGGGGTCGGCTACGACCGCCACTGTTGCTGCTACCAATAGCGGTACACTGACAATCAATAAACCTACGGGTGTAGTTGCGGGGGATGTGATGATTGTTTCGATTCTTCAGAACGAAACTGACAATGACAATGGTGGATTGAGTAACGCAACCCTAACGGGCTGGACACTCGTTGATGGACGTATCATACGAAGCGACGGAACAGGCAATGGTGACAATGCATGGTACGGCACCATCCTCTATCGCATGGCCGATGGAACAGAAGGCGCCTCTTTTGATTTTGGGTTACCAAACAACCGTGCAGATATGGCTATCGGTTCAATGGTGGCTTTTTCAGGTGTAACATTAACCGGGGGTGTGAATGCGGATGGAACAGCCGGTGGTCCTTTTGATGTTGACCCCGGAACCATTGGCTTGAACAACGCAGCAACTGCTACCGCTACCTCGGTAACTACCGCAACTGCTAACGCAGCAGTAATCATGTTGGGTTTTGTAAACAACGATCGAACCTATTCTAACTGGACAGCCACAAACCCTTCGGCCTTGACCGAGTTATACGACAATATCACAGCAGATGGTGATGACGGATCGGTGGGTGCTGCATGGGCCATTCGAAGCACCGCAGGTGCAACCGGCAATGGATCGGTAACACTATCGGCAAGTGACCGTAACGGAGCCATGTTCTTGGTTCTCAAAAGAAGATGCGAACCAACGATTGCAGCACCATCAACCCCCACCGCACTTTGCTCGGGTGGTTCATTGAATCCTACAGCCCCGACTGTTACGAACAACGGTTCAACCGTCACAGCGCAAGGTTGGCAAATTGAAACGGCAGTAGGATCGGGCACGTTCACCGCACTAACGGTTCCGTATACCGTTGCATTTGCTGATAATGGAAAAGATATACGCTATACAGCAACCAACAGCTGCGGTGCTGCTTTTAGCTCGTCGGTTGTTTTAACCGTGAACAGTGCACCTACCGTTGCCACACCCGCTTCACCGGGTACGTTGTGTGCCGGTAATAGCTACAATCCAACAGCTCCAACAGTAACAGCCAACGGATCGACTGTCACTGCACAGGGGTGGCAACTGGAAACAGGTGTGGGTACCGGTTCTTATGCCGCCTTAACTGTTCCATATACCGTAGCCTTTCCCGACAATGGAAAGCGCGTGCGCTACACAGCGACAAATGCTTGTGGAACAACCAATAGCTCAACCGTTACATTAACGGTGGGTTCTGCGCCGTCGGTTGGTGCGCCAAGCAGCCCGGCTGCTCTCTGCGCGGGTGCAAGTTTTAACCCCACAGCCCCTAGCGTGATGGCTAACAACGCCACTATCACTTCGCAAACATGGCAAATAGAGACCGGTGTTGGCACCGGTACGTATACGAACTTGACGGTGCCTTATACTGTCGCTGCAGCGGATAACGGTGAGCGTGTTCGTTACACAGCAACGAATGCTTGCGGTACCACCAGCAGTTTAACGGTAACGTTGGTAGTGAATCCGGCGCCGGCAGCGCCCGTAGCATCTGCAGCCTCGCGCTGCGGAACAGGCACGCTAACCCTCAGCGCAACTGCACTGGCGGGAACCACTATCGACTGGTATGCGGCGGCAACAGGCGGTTCACCGCTATCAGGTGGAACAGGCACAACCACATTTACCACTCCTTCGATTTCAACTACTACAACGTATTATGCTGCTGCGCGCAACACTACAAACGGTTGCTCCTCTGCAACGCGCACGGCTGTTGTGGCTACGGTTAGTCCAGTGCCAACAGGTGTGACCGCCTCGGTTTCGTCCACTGCAATTTGCGCAGGAGCTACCGTGGCATTGAACGCCTCTGCCACATCGAATTCGGCTACGCCTTACACCATGCTTTCGGAAAACTTCAATGCTGCTAACCCGGCTTGGACCACCGTGAACAATTCTACGGGAGGCACGCCGAACAATGCCGCATGGACTATTCGTGCCAACAATTATAACAACGGTGACGAAACATTTGTTACTCCCGACGCCTCTTCGTTTATGTTTAGTGACAGCGATGCACAAGGTAGCGGCAGCACAACCGATGTAGCGCTGGTGTCGCCTGCATTCAGCACGGTCGGTGTTGCTTCGGCAAATATCAATTTGAGTCATTACTTCCGATTCAACGCTAGCCCTGATAAGGCTGATGTGGATATTAGTTTAGATGGCTCAACATGGACAACTTTGACTTCTTATACAAGTACTCAAGGTGTTCGAAATGCTTTTGCGTCATCAACTATTGCGTTGACAGAATCGTACTTAAACCAATCGACCGTATACATTCGACTTCGCTTCGTTGCATCGTGGGGTTGGTATTGGGCTATCAATTCGGTTACAGTTACTGCATCTTCGACTGCAGCAGCTTTTAGCTGGACTTCAACTCCGGCGGGTTATACTTCTTCAGTGGAAGATCCAACAGGCGTTGTACCGACGGCTACCGGAACATTTACAGTAACAGCCACCAACAACTTTGGTTGTTCGGCATCGGCTACAACAGCTTCGGTTACTGTAACCCAGGCTCCGGCTGCACCAACTTCGGCGGGTAACTCACGTTGCGGTGCAGGAACACTCACATTGACATCGAGTGTTTCCGCGGGTAATACGGTGGATTGGTATGCTGCTGCTACGGGTGGCTCACCGGTAGCCGGTGGCACAGGAACCACCACATTCACTACTCCTAGTTTGTCGGCCACTACAATTTACTACGCAGAAGCGCGGAACACCACAACCGGTTGTCGCTCTATCACCCGCACACCGGTTACAGCAACAATCAATCTGACACCTATCATTAACTCTCCATTCACCGGAAAAGGTTGTGATGGGGTAACTTTCTTCGCTACACCTGTTAACGTAGACGATGGTACGGTGCCGGCGGGTACTACGTATACCTGGAGCGCGCCAACAGGCACCGGCTTCACAGGTGGTTCGGCTCAAAGCACTGCACAGTCGTCTATTTCGCAAACACTCACCCTTACAGGTGCTTCGGCAGCGATGGCGAGCTACACGGTAACACCTTCGGTGGGTGGTTGCACAGGCGCAACATTCACTGCCAACATTACCATCAACCCCAACCCAACAATTGCTATCACAGCCGACTACTGTACGGTGGGTGGAAGTGCTGTGTTGACTGCAACTGCAGGTTTAACAAACTACACCTGGAGCACGGGTTCTACCGGAGCAACAGTCAATGTTCAGCAAGCAGGTTCATACAGTGTTACAGCCGCAAACGCTTTGGGTTGTTCAAACACCGCCACTATAGGTGTTGCCACTGAATTGGTTACCAACGGTAATTTCACCGCAGGCAATACAGGCTTCACAACCGGTTACACTTTTGTAGCCGATGGACCCGGTAATTCGGAGTTGGTTTCTGAAGGATCCTACAGTGTTGCTTCTAATGCCAACAATGTGCTCAGTGGCTTCTTTGGCACCGGTTACGGCGGAAGCGGAAATTTCATGATCATCAACGGGTCACCAACTATATCCACCATTTGGAGTCAGAATAGTATTGCGGTTCAACCCAATACTACGTACTACTTCTCAGCGTGGGGATTGACGCTCGTAAACGGTAACAATGCTGCCCTGCAGTTTAGCATCAACGGTTCGCAAGTTGGCTCTATTGCTTATTTGCCTAATGGAGCTACATCTGCCCCATATCCATGGACGCGCTTCTATGGTCAGTGGGATTCGGGTAACAACACCTCAGTTGATTTGTCTATCGTAAACCTACAACTGGCTGCAGGCGGCAATGATTTTGGGTTGGATAACATTTCCTTTGGAACCTTTGCCCCAATTGGCTTGGCGGTTACGCCCGGTGCGAACGGTAGCAGTGCGGTTTGTCAGGGTTCACAGTTCTTCCTAAATGCGAACGCTGTTGGAGGAGCAAGCCCTTACTCATTTGCTTGGACCGGTCCTAACGGGTTTATCTCAACATTGGAAAACCCAAGTGTAACCAACAACGCTACCTCTGCCATTAATGGTACATACAACGTAACCATTACGGATGGTTTGGGTTGTGTGCGCAATGGCTCAACCACCGTTAGCGTGAGCTCTTTGCCTACTGCGCTTACACCATCGGCCCAGAATGCAACCGTGTGTGCGGGTGTTGCAACCAACATCAATATACCGAATACTCAGGAAGATGTGGGATACACGCTGTATAACGCAGCTACCAACCTACCTGTGTCTGCTACGTTGCCGGGCAACACAGCTACACTTAGCTTGAGTACCGGTGCGTTGCAAAACACAACCAGCTTCTATGTAATTGCTCAACGCTATGCAACAGGTTGCAGCACGACCTTAACGCCCAATGTGACAGTTACCGTTGCTACAACGCCGGTGCTGGTTACAAACAATATTGCACTGTGTAACGGAACAGCTGATTTAACGGCTGCTGCAGTAACGGCGGGCAGCACAGGTGGAGGCACGCTGACCTACTGGACAGACGCCATTGCCACCACTGCGGTAACCAATGCAGCGGCTGTAACGGCAGGAACCTACTACATCAAATCTACCGTAGGATCGTGTGAAGACATTGAGCCAATTAGTGTAGTTATTAGTGGAACACCTATTACTACGTTCGATTATACCGGATCACCTTTCTGCAGCAACAGTGTAAACCCTGCTCCTGTTTTCAGTGGCGGAGGTTCGGCGGGTGTGTTTACCGCATCCCCTGCAGGTCTTGCTTTTGTGAGTGCTTCTACCGGGGTTGTTAACCTGGCGGCGAGCGCGGCGGGAACGTACACTGTTACGAATACTATTACTCCTGTGGGTGCATGTACGGCTTCATCGACCAACCGCACGATCACCATTACCGCTGCTCCGGATCCAACATTCAGTTATGCATCCAATGGCTTCTGCCAAGCGGTAGGTGCCAACAATCCGGTGCCTGTATTTGAGAATGGCGCGCAAGCCGGAACATTCAGTTCAAGCGCATTGTCGGGTTTATCGTTTGTGAGCACAACCACAGGTGAAGTAAACCTGTCTGCTTCAACTCCGGGTAGCTACGCTATCATCAACACAATCGCTGCAACCTCAGGCTGTGCTAGTGTTGCTGATACAGTGTATGTAGACATCAACCCATACACCTTTACCAGTGCTATCAATGTGTCTGCTTCTGAAGATCAATTGTGCCTGGGTGAAACGGTCGATTTCTTTGCTTCGGGTACCTCCTACAACACGGTATTGGAGCGTGAAACATTCAACGGAACCTTCACTCCGTGGACAGCAACGAACCTATCTACAGGAGGAACGCCTGCCGATGCGCGCTGGAGATTGCGTCAAAGCCCATACAGCTGGGGCGGTAACAATCACAGGTCGAATGACGATACTCAATTCTACATTTCGAATAGTGAAGACCAAGGAACAGGGGGCAATACGAACACGAATTTGAAGTCGCCTGTAATGAATACGATTGGCTTCACTACTCTCGAATTGAGCTTCTGGCATTATTACAACGATAACAACAGCAGCGGTGATGATATAGCGCGCGTTCAAGTGTCAACCAACAACGTTACTTGGAACTCATTGCCTGCAGGTGAGTACAATTCCGATCAAGGTGGTAGAACCAACTTTGTGAACGCTGTTTTCAACTTGAATGCATACGTGGGCTTACCTACGTTGTGGATTCGCTTCCAGTACCAAGCTTCCAACGACCGCATGTGGGCAATCGACAACGTGACCATTTCAGGTCAGTCGACACGCTACACCTACGATTGGTCTTCTGTGCCTATTGCTTTCAACTCAACGGAACAAAACCCGGATGACTATCAACCAACAGCTAGTGCATACTACGATGTAGAAGCCCTGAACGTATATGGTTGTACCAGCAATACTTCACCGATACCCGTTATCGTGAATCCATTGCCGGAGGATAATGCAGGTGTGGATTTGGATATTTGTTCGAACACCTCTGGAGCCATTGGTCTTGCTTCGCAAGATGGCAGAACCTATAGCTGGAGTCCTTCTTCAGGCTTATCGAGCTCAACAACAGCAAACCCTACAGCTACGACTTCTACAAGCTCTCTGTATACTTTAACAGAAACGATTACGGCTACCGGCTGTTCTGACACAAACAACGTGTATGTAAACATTCGTCCGTTGTCGGTTATCAACAACATGACTGCAACCATGTGTTCAGGCAGTGCCTTCGATGTATCGCCTGCTAACGGAACCAATGGAACCGTATTGGCCGGAACCACCTATGTGTGGGATGCGCCATCGGGATCAGGATTTAACGGCGGCAGCGCACAGGCGGTGGCTCAAAACAGTGTTACTCAAACATTGAATACAGACGGAAGCACTGCGGCTACTGCAACATATGCGGTAACACCGAAAGTGAATGGCTGCGATGGAGCTCCATTCAACGTAGAGGTTGCCATCAGTCCGCAATCGAATGCGGGTACAATTGATGGTGCGGGCTCGGTGTGTGTTGATGTGAACAACTCAACCCTCAGCGTGAGCGGCAACGTGGGTAACCTGCAATGGCAGTCTTCGACCAACAACGTGTCGTTTACCAATATAAGCGGAGAGACCGGTTCTAGCTATACAGCAAGCAACCTATCGAACACAACATTCTACCGTGTTGTTGCAAGCAGCGGGGTGTGTCCTGCAGCAAACGGAAGTAGCGCGCAGATAACGACTCTCAGCCGTCCAACAGCATCGCTTTCAGGAAGCGCTGAGATTTGTGCCGGAAACAGTTCTTCACTGAGCATTGCTCTGACAGGTGACGGACCCTGGAGCGGAACATTGTCGAATGGACAATCGTTCTCTGCATCATCAAGCCCGGCCTTGATAGCGGTAACTCCGGGTGCAAACACCGGTTACACTATCAGCACATTGAGCGACGCGAATTGTGAGGCTATTGGTGGACTGACCGGATCGGCAACCATCAACGTGAATGCTCTTCCAACTGCATCCATCACCGGAAGCTCAGTGGTGTGCGGTGGTAGTTCAGGTACTGTTACCATCAATGGTCCTGCCAACGGACAGGTGGTTTATACCCTGAATGGTGCAAACCAGGAGGCTAGTTTGAATGCTTCCGGAACAGCATCAATTGCTACAGGAAGCGTATGGCAGAGTCTGGTTTATAGTTTGGTTGAAGTAGAAGATGCGTTGTGTGAAAACACAGCCACCGGCTCAGCGACCATTACCTACCAAGAAGCACCCGACGCTACTATCAGCGGAAGCACTCAATTGTGCTCGGGCGCATCCACTACTATTGCTTTCAATGGTAATCCAAACGGTGTGATTACTTACAACGTGAACGGTGGCGCTGCGCAAAACGTAACACTGAATGGTTCAGGAAATGCTACGGTAAATACCGGTGCGTTGAGTGTTAACACAACTTACAACCTCGTAAGTGTTGCGGTGGGTTCTTGCTCTTCAGCCATTGGAACATCGGCGGTGGTAAACGTGGGTCTCACCATCTACTACCAGGATAACGACGGCGACGGCTATGGTAATTCAAGTGTGTCTACTGTAGCGTGTACTCTTCCGGCAGGTTATGCTGCGGTGGGTGGCGACTGCTGCGACAGCAACCCTAATATCAGCCCCGTTTGCGAATGGTGGGGTGATATGGATGGCGATGGTTACGGATCATTTGTTTATGATATTGGTTGTATTCCCGGCGTTGGATGTAATTCCAACACCTGGCCACAACAGTTGATTCCATATTGTCCGCTTGCTAACAACGGAACCCTATATACCCAGGATTGCAATGACAATTCGGTTGCGGTGAATCCGGGTGCTGTTGAGGTGTGTAACAATACGATTGATGACGACTGTGATGGCTTCGTAGGCGAAGCATGTAGTGGACAACTATTCGATGGGTTTGCAACCGCGCAGTTGCTTACGGTGAACACAACGAATGCATATTACCCGAACTGTCAGACTTACGGAGGTACACTGGTAAATACCGATGTATCATCACAGGCCAACCCTGCAAACGTTGCAGTGGGTGGTGGTCGCGATGTATGGTATCGTTTTGTGGCACCAACCACAGCGGCGCGCATCCGTGTAACCGCAACAGGATTTAATCCGGTGATTGAATTGCGCACTGAATCCCATCCTAACGGGCAGGTGGATGTAGAGAATGCCAACCCTGCAATCGGTGGAACCGAGATTCTGAATATCGGTAATCTGGTAGTGGGTCAGACGTATTACGTGGGTGTTCGCAACTTCGATGCTACCAACGTGGGTACCTATACCATTTGTGTATCGCCATTGCGAGTGAGCGGTTGCGCCAACACAACTCCGGCGGGCGGATTCTCGTTGTGCAGCAGCTACAAAGTGTCGTACACAGCCGCAACGAGCTATACCTATCATTTCACCGGTGTAGGTGGGTCATCAAACGGTGTGAATTCCAGTGTTACAAGCCTTACAGGATTGATTACGCTCAACAACTCATCGTTGGCTCTTCGTTACAATGGTGTGTACAACGTGCGCATCGATGCTAACTACGTACTCACCAACGGTGTTGGTCAAGCCGACCCAATGATAACCGTCCTCGGAAACAGCGTACCTGCCAATTGCCAAAATGTGGTGATGGCGCAGCAACCGCTGATTGAAGCGAGAAGCTCGCAAGTATGTCCTACGGTATTGGCGCGCACATCGAGCCTGTTGGGTAATCCGGTAACAGGTAGCTCGAATGTATGCGGAATGGTGAACTTCACCTATGAGTTTACACGTGTAACGGATTGCACCGGTGCTAACGTTATTGGAACTCCGTTTACAGTGAATACTCCTTCGAATGTTGCATCGTTATCATTGACAGCAGCATTCCCTGTGCAACTGGCTTCCACCGGTTACTGGTTGGTGCGTATTCGACCCAACTTCGGAAACGGGTATGTGGGCGAATGGGGACCATACAAGGTGATAGCCGTGACAGGTTCAGCCGGTATGCAGATGCTGGATGAAGCGAACGGAGGACAAGCGGTGAAGTCGTTTGAAACGCAACCACTTTCAGTAGTGTATCCAAACCCGAACAACGGAAGCGAAATCAACATCAACCTTACCGACATCGGAAGTGGTGACTTGATGGTAAAGATTGTTGACGCTGTGGGTCGTACGATTTATAGCAACCGTTTCGCCGTCGACGGTTCACTGTTCACGAAGATTGACTTCACTGAGCAGCTTACAGGCGGCATATACCTCGTCGAGTTTACGATCAATGGGGAGACGATGAATGAGCGAATGATCGTAGAACGATAGAAACAATTCACATCACACGGAAACGCCGCTTATTAAAGCGGCGTTTTTGTTTGTCAAAAATCCTATTTAAGTACTAATTACGAAGTACGAAGTACCGATGGGAAAGGAGTTTGCATGATGGCTTCTATTCGTAACCGTACTTAGTCCTTTGTACCTAGAACTTTTTTGAAGTACTAATTACGAAGTACCGATGGGAAAGGAGTTTGCATAATGGCTTCTATTCGTAACTGTACTTAGTCCTTTGTACCTAGAACTTTTTTGAAGTACTAATTACGAAGTACGAAGTACCGATGGGAAAGGATTTAGTATGATGGCTTCAATTCGTAACTGTACTTAGTCCTTTGTACCTAGAACTTTTTTGAAGTACTAATTACGAAGTACAAAGTACCGATGGGATAGGATTTAGTATGATGGCTTCTATTCGTATCCGTACTTAGTCATTTGTACTTAGTACTTATTGAACCGCCAACCACGCCATCAACCCCATCCCGGTCTTCAAGGCAGTTTCATCGATATCGAATCGAGGATGGTGCACGCTGAAGCTTTTAGATTCATCGTTGGGTGATGCTGTGCCCAGGCGATAAAAACAACCGGGCATTTCGTGTCCGAAATAAGCGAAATCTTCTGCGGTCATGCGAACATCGAGGTCCACTACATTCTCCGCTCCTATATATTCTGCTGCTAGTTCTTTTGAACGCAGGGTGAGTGTCTCGTCGTTTTTCAAAACCGGATAGCCCACTTCAATTCGAAAATCAACTTCGCCGCCCATGCCTTTCACCAATCCTTCTGCAAGGGCAACCATACGTTCATGCGCTTCCTTTCTCCATTTCTCGTCAAACGTGCGGAAGGTTCCTGCGAGTGTTACTTCGCCGGGTATGATGTTGGTTGCGCCATTGGCAATCACTTTACCGAATGAAAGCACACTCGGCATGGCGGGGTTGGACCAACGGCTTACCACTTGTTGCAGTGCCACTATCAGGTGTGAGGTAATGAGAACCGGGTCGATGTTGCGATCGGGCTTGGCGCCGTGACCTCCGCGGCCTTTCACGGTTACGTAGAGCTCGTCGGTGCTGGCCATGTAAACTCCGGGCTTCAATCCAATTTTGCCGGCAGGCAATTCGGGGTATACGTGTTGACCAAAAATGGCCTGTGGTTTTTTCTTGGCAAATACTCCATCCTTCAGCATGAGTGATGCGCCGCCGGGCAGTACCTCTTCAGCGGGTTGAAACACGAGCTGTATGGTTCCTTCGAAATGTTCTTTGAGGTTGTTGAGTATGATAGCTGCACCCAACAGCGAAGAGGTGTGAACGTCGTGTCCGCACGCATGCATGATGCCTTCGTGCTTGCTTTTGTACGACACCTCGTTTTGCTCGCGGATGGGCAACGCATCCATATCGGCGCGTAAGGCAACCAGGCGTGAGTCGGGGTTTTTACCCTTAATAAACGCAGTGATGCCATGACCCCCAATGCCCGTTTGCACCTCAAGCCCCAACCCTTTGAGTTGAGCCGCAACAAACGATGCAGTTTCAATTTCTTGGTAGGAGAGTTCGGGATGCATGTGCAAATGCCTGCGCATGGCAAGCACGTCGGGGTAATGTGTTTCTGCTAATGCACGGATTTGGTCAATCAGAGTGGTCATATCGAAAACGTTATGGGCACATGCACACCTTCGAGGCGTTCATGATGTCGATCAATTGTGAAGTGGTATCGGTCATGGCGATGATGAATGAGTACTCGCCGTAATTGAGATGGTAGCGGCGTGGATTGGCTTTTACATCGCTCTTATCAAAATCGAATGAACCGTCGTTCTTGGCCAGTTGCAGTTGCGCATCACTCAGGCCATAACATTCCATTTTGTAGGTAGCGCACGAATCCACACTGAAAGGAAATCTATGCAAATCTTCTTTCATTCGTTTTTGCGGCGTCCACCCAAGCCAGTCGTAGTTGGGAAACATGAAAAACACAACCGCGCAACCAATGGCTACACCCACGAGGTAACGGAGTAATCGTTGTTTGAAATTCATAACGCAAGAATACTACAGAAGCTATTTCTGTTGAGAACATATCTCAGGGGTGGGGGACTGAGGTGATTACGGATTACGAATTATCGTAACGGGATGTAGTGAGCCAGCTATTCGCATGCGTTATCGCATGAGCGACACACGACGAAGTAACCGCCCCTCCGGTAATTCGTAATCCGTAATTCGTCATCCCTACTTACCTCCCCCTTCAATTATTTTCGTGCAAAATTTCATCGATGCTAGAAGTTCGTGGATTATCGTTCAACTATCCCTCAGGGCCTTCGTTTGCCTTTCCTGATTTTTCCTGCGGAAAGGGCGAGCATCTGTTGGTGTTGGGTCAGAGTGGAAAAGGCAAAACAACCTTGCTGCATTTGCTGGCAGGAATGATACGCCCGACGGCAGGGAGCATTCGCATTCAAAACACGGATATCACCGCGTTGACCAATCGCGAACTCGATAAGTTTCGCGGCAAACACATCGGCATCGTTTTTCAAACCGCCCATTTTGTAGACTCCATCAACGTATTGGATAACCTCATGCTTTCGCCTTATTTATCCGGCAAGAAAACCGGAAAGGAAGAGGCAATGGCTGTGTTGGAACGACTCAACGTTGCGCAAAAGGCCAAACAAAAACCGGCATCGTTGAGTGTGGGCGAACAACAACGCTGCGCTATTGCGCGCGCTGTCTTTCATAAGCCGGAGGTAATTCTGGCCGATGAACCCACCAGCGCCCTCGATGATCAAAATGCCGAACAGGTTATTGCTATGCTCGAGGAGCAGGCGCTTCAAACCGGAGCGGCGTTGATTATTGTTACGCACGACAAGCGACTGAAGGATCGTTTTCAAAAACAGATTACACTATGAACTTGCTGAAAATTTCGTGGAGCAACATCAAGCACAAGCCGCTCAATACGCTGCTGAGTATTGTGCTGTTGGCTTTTGGCGTGGGCATCATCTCGATGATGTTGTTGCTGAAATCGCAAATCAGCGAGAAGTTTGATCGCAACATCAAAGACATCGATTTTGTGCTTGCCGCCAAGGGAAGCCCGTTGCAAAGCATGCTTGCCAATATTTATCACGTCGATGTGCCAACGGGCAACATCAAAGTTTCGGAAGCAAAGCGCATCATTAAAAACCCGATGGTAGCCGAAGCGATACCGCTAGCGTATGGCGACAACTATGAAAAGTTTCGCATTGTAGGCACCAACGAGAAGTATCCGAATCACTACGGTTGCACAGTGGAGCAAGGAAAGCTCTTTTCTGCACCTTTCGAAGTGACCATCGGTGTTGCTGTTGCGCAGGAAACAGGATTAAAGCTAGGCAGCACCTTTACCAGTATGCACGGATACGACAATGCTGCTGACGATGCCGACGCTCACCATCATCAGGTGTTCACGGTGGTGGGTATTTTCAGCCGCAGCAACACGGTAATTGATAATCTTATACTCACCCCGGTGGAACCCACGTGGATGGTGCACGAGCACCCGGAGGATTTGGCCGCTGCCGACAGTGCATCAGCTGATACACTTCACCAAGAGCCCGAGCGTGAAATGACGGCTTATCTCATCAAGAAAAGAAACAAGGGAGCTTTCGGCATGTTGTCGAAGCAAACAGAAGATACTACCATGCAGTTGGCGAATGTGGCCGTGGAGAACAGCCGCCTCATGAACAACTTTGGAATTGGCTTAAGCACCATCACGGCTATTGCGGTGGTGATTATGGTTATTTCGTTCATCAGCATATTCATTTCGCTTTTCAACTCCATGCGAGAAAGACGCTACGAGTTGGCCCTCATGCGAACTATGGGAGGAACACGTGCCACGTTGTTTACCCTCATTATTCAGGAAGGATTACTGCTGGTGTTGTTGGGTTATGCCGTTGGGCTTTTGCTGAGCCGATTGGGATTGCTGGTGTTGAGTAACTTCATGAAGGAAAGCTTCCACTATGGTTTGGATAATTTGGCCATCAGCACTCAGGAACTCATGCTCCTAGGGTTAACTTTGCTCGTAGGTTTGTTGGCATCGGTTATACCGGCTGCACAAGCGCTTAAAATCGACATCTCCAAAACGCTGACGAATGCTTAAGAAGATCTTGTTTGTTGTAATTGGTATTGCTATCGCCGCAGGCACGTATGGCTTCATGCGTGTAAAGAGCGAGCCGCAACCTGCGGTTAAGGCGTTGCCTATGATTGAATGGACACCGGGGCAATCGCTTGCATTGGTGCCTCATTTTACGAGCGATGCGATTGTTGAGTTGACTTGGCAAACACTTACCGATGTTACCTTCAAAGAAATGTACGTGCAGGACATTGACTCGTATTACTGGAAGCCAACCTTCGGCCCGAGCGTGAAAGCCATGGAAGGCAAGGAGGTGTTCATCACGGGTTATGTGATTCCGGTAGATTACGACGAGAATTTTTATGTGGTGTCGCGTTATCCCTATGCCAACTGTTATTTCTGCGGTGGTGGTGGACCCGAATCGGTAGTAGACCTTCGTTTTGCCGGAAAGAACCGCACCTACAAAACAGATGAAAGGTTGACTTTCAGAGGGAAACTCAAACTCAACGCTACGGATATTTATCAAATGAATTATATCCTCGAAGGCGCAGCAGAGTATAAACCATAATCGTTATCTTCGCCCGGTATAAATTACCTAACCTAATGTGTTTTCATGTTCGCCATTCCACACTGGCGATTCTACTCATATTTTGCTTGACTCAGGCCCGTGCCCAATCAAGTCGCTGTGATTCTATTCAATGGAACTTTGATGTGAATCAGTTTGCGATTGATGGCGACAATCTCATGGCCGACTTTGCCGACAAAGGATGGACCCCGGATTTTTTTCAGAGCAACGAAATTGATGTGACCATTTATGGAGCAACGGACTGTCCGGGTTCGTATACCTACAACTCGAAACTCGCCGGAAACCGAGCATTGTATCTGCGCAATTATTTTGAGGTGTCGGCTTTTCCAAGGCTGACCATCGTTGATTCCTACACCATTCCGGAACGCAATTGCGTAAAGCCCAATCAAGGGTATAACCGCGCCGACAGGGTAACAAGCCTAAAGGTATGCTGGTCTGGAGAGGAAACCACTGCCAACACAACAGCTGTTGTCGTTGAGAAGAACAGGGCAGATGAAATACGTGAGGAGGAGAAGGAACGGGTTGCTGAGCAGATTGTATCAGCTGTATCCACAACAAGCGAAGAAAAGGAGAGGGTTGCCGAGCAGAATGTATCAACTGCAGCCGTAACAACCGAGGAAAAAACAGCTGAGACTGGAACAACCCAAACAGAAGAGGTAAAACAAACCGATGGCGTGGAAGTGGTTTCGAATGCAAAGGAAGAAGGATCGGCCATTGACTCGGTTGCCGTGGCAGTAAATGGCACTGCTGAAACTGTTGTCAATACCGAATTGCCGACCGATTCGCTTTCAACAACCAGCAATGAAACAAGTGTTGCGGTTGAGCCCTTGGCTATCGATTCAGCACTTACCATTGTTGTAGATAGTGCGTTGGTTGAGCTTCCAACGAAGCCTAAGAAAGTATTTGATCTAGAGTCAAGCCCCGAACTGAATGTGGGTGATGAGTTGATCATAGACGGCCTCAACTTTTATCCCGGAAGCCATCGCACGCTTCCCGAAGCAAAGCCAATCATGAAGAAGTTGTTGCAGATGATGCAACAGAATCCAACACTGACTATCGAAATACAGGGTCACGTTTGCTGCGCGTCCAAACCCAACGAGGACGGGCTGGATGACGAAACGGGTGACTTCAAGCTCTCTTGGAACCGTGCTCAGTATGTGCGCGATTATCTCATCCAGAATGGTATCGCGAAGGAGCGAATTTCATTTAGAGGCTTCGCGATGACGCGTCCGCTGGTGTATCCGGAGAAAACCATCCAAGACCAGATTAAAAATCGCAGGGTCGAAATACTCGTCACTACAGAATAGCACTTCGTTAAGTACAAAGTACCAGGTACTAAGTACCGAAATGGCTACACTTTGACTACACCACACCTTCCGGTACTTCGTACTTTGTAATTAGTACTTAATGAAGTACTTTCGCGCCCGTAATCCAAACAACAATGGCAACAACAACCGCAGACATTTCAAACGGATTGTGCTTCCGCATGGATAGCCACATCTGGCGTGTAATCGAATTTTTGCACGTGAAGCCCGGAAAAGGTCCGGCTTTCGTTCGTACGAAAATCAAGAATCTCAACAACGGCAAAATCGTCGATAAGACTTTCAACAGCGGTGTCGCTATTGATGTGGTGCGTATCGAAACACGGGAATATCAATTCCTTTACAAGGACGATAATTACAACTTCATGAACCTCGAGGATTTTGAGCAAATCGCAATTCCTGAGGTAATGATCAACGCACCGCAATTCCTCAAGGAAGGGATGAAGTGTATCGTGATGTTCAACACCGAGGATGATCAGCCGATGAGCTGCGACCTGCCACAGTACGTAGAATACGCGATTACATACACTGAACCAGGCGTGCGCGGCGATACAGCTACCAATGCTACCAAGCCTGCTACATTGGACATCGGAGTGGACGTGCGTGTGCCATTGTTCATCAACGAGGGCGATACCGTGCGTGTGGATACTACCACCGGTCAGTACCACGAACGCGTAAAGAAATAAGCAACCATCTATACAGGAAAGGGCCGCGCTGCGGCCTTTTTTTGTGCCGTATCACATTACTTTTGACATGCAATGAAACTACCCCGTCCACATACACTTCGCGAAATAGCAGCCATCATTAATTGCTCGTTCAACGGCGATCCGGAGTTTGTGATTACCGGTATCAACGAAATTCATCAGGTCGAAAACGGCGATATCGTATTTGTTGACCATCCGAAGTATTACGACAAGGCGCTTCAAAGCGCGGCCTCTGTCGTTATCATCAACAAGGAGGTTCCCTGTCCGGAAGGCAAGTGCCTCTTGTTTTCCGATGATCCCTTCTCGGCCTACAATTACCTCACGCGCCATTTTTCGCCGTGGGCCATGCCTATGGAGGGCAGAGGTTCCAATGTTTCGATTGGACAAAACTGCTTTATTCATCCATCGGTAATTATGGGCAACAATGTGACGGTGGGTAACAACTGCATCGTTCATCCGGGCGTGGTGTTGTACAACGACATTGTGATAGGTGACAACGTCATTATTCACGCGAACACCGTTATTGGCAGCGATGCGTTCTATTACAAAAACCGACCGGAAGGCCGCGAGAAAATGCACAGCGTTGGAAGTGTGGTAATTGAAGAACACGTGGAAATCGGTGCTGCCTGCACTATTGATCGAGGCGTTTCGGGACCTACACGCATCGGTGCGCGCACCAAAATTGACAACCAGGTACACATTGGTCACGACACCTTAATTGGCAAGAAATGCCTCTTTGCAGCTCAGGTGGGTATAGCCGGTTGTGTGAAGCTCGACGATGAAGTAACCCTCTGGGGCCAAGTAGGCGTGACCAGCGATGTGCACATTGGCAAAGGAGCAGTTGTTCTCGGTCAGTGCGGTGTAACGAAGGATTTGGTGGGAGGAAAAACCTACTTTGGAACCCCTGCGGAAGACGCACGAAATAAATACCGTGAACTTGCACTCATTCGTAAATTGCCAAAGGCCATGGAGCAATTGGGATTGTAATACCTTTGAAGCACCACAACGATGGATAGCCAGCGCCTAAATAATAAAGTTAAGCAACGTGATTTCAAGCTCAATGCATTGCTTGAAATTACCGCGGCCATCAACGCCAACCTGAGCGTGGGCAGCTTGCTGGAGCAGTATGAGCGCGTGTTGCGGGAGCATCTTTCCATCGAGAAAATTATACTCTTTACCAAGGAGGAAAGCTGGAAGTGCATTCTCCGCTTTGGCGTTCAGAAGGGTGAAATCAAAGAGATTATCAGCGATGACTTTTTCACCAAAAGCAAAGAGATAGCCTTAACCACAGGTCGTTCGAAGGAGGCGTTTGACTTGGCCATTCCGATCGTGCAGAACGGAATTACCATCGCCTACGTGCTTGCCGGAGATACCAGCGAGCAAGAAATCCGAATGAGTCCAGTGATTAAGCACATGCGATTCATTCAAACGCTCACCAACATTTTGGTGGTAGCCATTCAGAATCGAAAACTACAGGAAGAAAATATCCGTCAGGAACGAATTAAGAAGGAGCTTGAGTTGGCCGCAGAAATGCAGGCGATTTTGCTGCCCCATCATTTACCTAAGAACAAACACTATGAAGTGAGTGCGTTCTACAAAGCCCATCAACAGGTGGGAGGCGATTATTACGACTTCATGGAGTTGAGCGATGATGAGGTTATGTTTTGCATGGCCGATGTTTCAGGGAAGGGCGTGAGTGCTGCGTTTTTGATGGCCAATTTCCAGGCGTACCTGCGCTCCATTTTTGCTTACAACAAGGGATCGCTTACCGACATCGTGCACGAACTCAACACCCGCGTTATGCAAACAGCATTGGGTGAAAAGTACATTACTCTTTTCTTGGGCGTGTACAACAAGTCTACTCGTTTGCTGCGCTATGTAAACTGCGGTCACAATCCACCGGTGCTGGGCGATAGCAACGGTTACACCCAGCAATTGAAATTGGGCACCATTGGGTTGGGCATGTTTGAAGAATTGCCCAAAGTGGTGGAAGGAAAGGTGACTCTTGAGCCCGATTCCATCATCGTGTGCTTCACCGATGGACTGGTGGAAACCGAGAACAACAACAAAGAAGAATACGGCACGGAGCGATTGGAAAAGGTGCTCCTGGCGTTTTTCAAAGACGGCATTTCCATTATCAACGATACCATCATGCAATCGCTCAACGACTTCAAGGGCGAAGCTCCTTACAACGACGACTTGGCGATTCTGAGCTGTCGTTTTCACTGAGTGAATTTTCGTTATGAACGAGCCACTCAATACCCGCGTACATCGAATTCTGCAGCAACACAACGTAGGAAGCGACGAGCTCCTTATCGTTGCCGTGAGCGGAGGAATGGACAGCATGTCTCTCTTGCATGCTTGCCATCGCTTGGGGTTTAAATCCTTGGCAGCCCATGTCAATTATGGCTTGCGTGGTGAGGAAAGCAATGCCGATGAAGCCTTGGTGCGTTCCTTTTGTTTGATCAGCAACATCCCGGTTGAGGTTCGTACAATCGATGCATCGACTTGGCATTCAGATGACGGCTCGAATGGAGGTGTGCAGGAAATCGCTCGTCAACTGCGTTACGACTGGCTGCGCGAACTGCTGGTGAAACACGAAGCACGGTTTGTGTTGACCGCACATCACGCCAACGATCAAACAGAGACGATGCTCTATCAGTTTATTCGAGGCGGTGCCGGCAAGTCGGTGTATGGAATGCCGGTGTTGGCCAACGGAGTGCTGCGCCCTTTGCTCTCCGTAACACGCGAAGAGATTGCTCACTACGTGGCCGAACATACAATCCCCTGGCGCAACGACGCATCGAACGATAGCGACAAGTATACCCGCAACCGCATTCGCCATCATGCAATGCCTATTGTGGAAAGCATCAACCCCTCAATTCATCGTACGATTCAACAACGCTCTCAATGGATGCACGAAGAGCAAGCGATGGTCGCTCAACAAGCAAATGATTTTTTTAAAGCGAATGTGCAAGTGGATGGTGATGCGGAGCTATTGTCAATTCCGACATTGATAATGAGCGGATGTATGCATGTGCTCATCTGGCGTTGGTTAGCAGTGAAGGAGTTTACCTCGCAGCAGGTACAACTAATCGCGGAGCATATAAGGGCTGCCGCGCATGCCGAGCCTGCATGGTTTGTTTCACCAACGCACGAACTGTGTGTACAGGGTGAAACACTAGCCCTAATTGCATGCATCGAGCAGGAAACGCATGTTATCGATGCGCTTCCGGCAAATGTGGCGAACATGAAATTCGATGAATGCACAAGAAGTGAAGTAGCGTTTACAAATGACTCTGAGCGTCAGTATGTATCGATGGACGATTTGCAGTTTCCACTCATTCTTCGCCCTTGGGAAAGCGGTGATCGTTTTCATCCGCTAGGTGCTACAGGCAGTCAAAAGGTTTCTGATTTTCTCACCCATGCCAAGATGCCTGCTTGGAAGAAGAAGCGCGTATGTGTGCTCGAGAGCGGTGGTGTGATTGTGGCCATACCGGGAGCCCGCATTGGTAATCATTATAAAATTTCGGACGGAACGCATCGGTGTTTAAGAATCCAATTCAGACCGAAATGAAACCTTTTTGAGATGCGTGGCGTAACAGGAGGAACTTAAACTGTAAACACCACGATATGATTACTACACTCAACATACATTCCCGATACGATTTAGACACACTGGCAAGAATGGTATTTAAAACGAACGATGTGCTGAACTCTGAACGGGAACGCATTCGTCGTAGCGCCAGTTTGCTCAAGGCGGCTGTGCTCGACTCACTCAGCAAGATGGAGGTGGTGTTGACACTTGAGGACAAAGATTCTCAAAAGAAATTACGATCAAGGATTATAGCAGCGGGTAATGACCGCGTTATGCTCGACAAGGGCGTAAGCATTCCGGTGCATTGCATCTTGAATGTTGAATTTCCGAACTAGATTAACGTGTTTTATATGAAGGCGGTGAAGCGGATCCTTTGGGCTCTGTTTCACCGCTTTTCGCGTTCATCAATCCTCGTTGTGCAACATTTGTTGCATGTTCTATTGATTTATTCCGATTATTTTTGGCTTTATGATTCGGAATGTATTCACTACGATGAAGGCACTTTTGGTGCTGGTAACGTTATTTTCAGTACACACCCTTGCTGTTGCACAGATTTTCCAACCCGTAAAGTGGAAATTCTCTGTTAAACCGCTCGAAAACAATGAGTATGAAATCAGTGCATCGGCAACGATCGAAGATACCTGGCACGTCTATGCGCTTTCTGTGTCCGACAAAGCCGATGCTATTGGCCCTATTCCTACAACACTGAAGGTAAATGCAGGACCCGATTTCGAAATGGTAGGGAAAACCAAAGAAGGAAAATACATCACTCATTTTGACCCAAATTTCGAAATGGACCTCAACTATTTCGAGAAAAGCGCAGTTTTCAAGCAAAAAATCAAAGCGAAGAGCGATAAGCCGTTTACAGTTTCCGGAGTGGTAGAATACATGGCGTGCAACGATGAGCGTTGCATTTTCCCGGATCCTGAATTGTTTGATTTGAAAGTTACGCCCAATGCTTCCGGTGAAGAAACTACTGAAGAAGGCGCTCAAACTTCTGCAACTGCAGGAGCCAAGGAGAACCACGTTAACTGGGAGTTTGGAATTTCGGCACAATCAGAAAAGGAATACCTACTCACTTTCAAGGCAGTGATGGAGCCGGAATGGCACATCTATGCTCAGAAGTTGGAAAGCAACGAGGGCCCTGTTCCAACCACTTTCTCTTTTACAAAGAGTGTAGATTTTGATTTGAGCGCCCCCATCAACGAGCCCAAGCCCAAGCGACTCTACGACAAGAATTTTATGATGAATATCGACTACCACGAAGGCACGGTGGTGTTCGAGACAAGGGCTGTTGCGGTAGGCACCTCAAAAAGCCCCATTACGGTTTCGATCGATTTCATGCAATGCAACGACACGCGCTGCCTGCCTCCGCAAACCATCCATGTGAAATTCGATCCGAATACCATGCAAGCCGCAGAGTTTGATCCGTTGGCCAACACAGAGTCAACGCTTCCTGCTGGCAATGATCCATTCAAAATGAGCGGTGTTAACCTCGACAATCCTCTCAACAACTGCGGACAAGCAAAAGAGAACTACGGTCTTTGGGCCATTTTCTTGTTTGGTTTGATTGGTGGCTTGCTCGCACTGCTTACACCATGCGTATTCCCGATGATTCCGCTTACCGTTTCTTTCTTCTCGAAAGGTGCTGAAAAAGGCAAGGGAAAGCAACGCGCAGCGATGTATGGCTTCTTCATTTTCATGATTTATTTCCTGTTGTCGTTGCCCTTCCATTTGTCGAAGAACGTGGATCCTGAAGTGCTTAATTCGATAGCAACGAACACCTGGTTGAACATCGGTTTTTTTGTGGTATTCCTCGTGTTCGCCATCTCCTTTTTTGGATTCTATGAAATCACCTTGCCGAGTAGTTTGGCCAACAAAGTGGATAGCGCCTCAGAATTGGGCGGTGCTATTGGTATTTTCTTCATGGCGCTTACACTGGCCATAGTGTCGTTTTCGTGCACGGGTCCTATTCTGGGAACTGTAATTGGAAGCATTTACAGCACCGATATCCAGGGTGTATTCAACTTTTTAGGTCTCGAGCTATCGATGCCTGCCGCCAAGGTTTCTGCGGCTATGATGGGCTTTGGTATTGCGCTCGGCGGACCATTTGCGCTGTTTGCTGCTTTCCCGAGTTTGCTGAAGAAACTGCCGAAAGCAGGCGGTTGGATGGACGACTTCAAGGTTTCCCTCGGATTCATGGAAGTGGCGTTGGCCATTAAGTTTTTGTCTAATGCCGATTTGGTAGAACAGTGGGGCATCTTCAAGCGTGAATCCTTTTTTGCGTTGTGGATTGTGGTGGGTGTACTCTGGGCACTCTACATGTTTAAGGTGTTCACCTTTAAGCCCGGTCAAGGCTCAAAGGGCTGGTCGAAATTCAAGATTGCCTTCACCTCGCTGATTGTGATTTTCACCTTGCGTTTGATACCGGGTGTATTGCCTCCATCTGAACTCAATCGTTTTGATTTTTTGAGCGGATTCCCGCCACCCAAGTCATATTCATGGTATCACTACGAAGAGGAGTTCCACATCTACAAGGATTTGGCAGAAGCCATGAAGGCAGCTGAAGAGCAAGGAAAACCAATCTTTATCGACTTCACGGGATGGGCATGTGTAAACTGCCGCAAAATGGAAGACACTGTATGGCCCGATGAAATGGTGAGAGCTATTCTTTCTGACAAATACATCATGTGTTCGCTGTATGTCGATGAGAAGGTAGAACTTCCTGCGGAAGAGCAATTTGTTTACACCACAAGCGACGGACGCAAGAAGATGATTAAAACCGTGGGTAATAAATGGGCGACGCTTCAAACCGAAACATTCCGCAACAATTCTCAACCCATGTATGCGCTTCTTTCGCCGAAGGGTGATTTGCTCTCTCCGATTGAGCAATACAACCCGGATGTAAAGAAGTACACCGATTGGCTCAACTGCGGATTAAATGCCTTCACTACCTGGAAGGAAACGCATTAAAGAATAAGTAACCCGGTCGATTAGCGAACAGCTAATCGACTGCGGGTGTACAATCCTTCTCCTGTTACGATCAGTTCATACATGCCCGAGGCCCAGCCTTCGCGAGCAATCGTGCAGTTGTTTGTGCAGTTGGTGCGGGTAGCAACCAGTCGTCCGGTAAGGTCGCGCAACTCGATGGTGAATGCTCCGGCCGGTAAATCGACACGCAACTCATTTTCCATTGGGTTCGGATAAACGCGAATGCCAAACTCACTTGCTTCGCTTACTCCCACGATGTAGTTCGTAACGCCACTCATTACGCTGCAGCCGCCCAGACTGGTTATTTCAACGCTGTATGCACCTGCTGCCGACATAGTGTAGCTGTTGCTTGTTGCACCCTGAATGGGCGCTCCGTTCAAGTACCACTGCCATGCAGCGCCATCGAGCGCGGTGAGTTGTAAGCCGTCAACGGTATATGCAATTGAAGGCAGTGCCAGTGCTTCGATGTTCCAGTTTTCTGAGGCAACACAACCTTCGGGTGAAGTCAGTGTGGCCGTGAGAGTTTGCGATTCAGCTACTTCGAAAAGTCCGTTGTTGCTCACGCCATTCGACCATTCGATGGTGCCGTTTCCGTTTGCAGACAAATTGATGATGCTGAATTCACATACTGCAGTATCGATAGGCATAGTGAGCTGTGGCTCATCGTGCACGGTAACGCTGATAGTATGTTCTTCGAAACACAATGGATTACCGGTTATGAGTTGCACTGAATGCGTTCCGGCATTGAGCGTGGTTTGTAACGCGGAAGTCTGATTGTCGATCGGTTGACCGTCGATGCTCCACGCATACGTTTCGACGTACGATTGGTCAGCGTTCAAGCTGATAGCTTCGTTGTAGCACACACTGTTGTCGCCTGTCATTGGCGTGAACGATGTGCAGTCGAAAATCGTGTGGAAAGTTTCGTTGGTGATGATGGCCGGGTTGTTATCGAAGTAAATGGCTGCCTCGTTAAATACAACGTCTTCTGGAGCAATACCGGGCTGCAGTTGAACTTCATACACCACGAATCCGTGTGACTCGGGCTCGTTGTTGGTAGCATCGGGTAGGTAGATGTCGTTGAAGGTAAAATCGATTACACCGTTGTTGAGCAAGCAGGTAACAAAGGGAGCCGATCCATAAAGCGGCATGAACGTGCTCAAATCAAATTGAGTGAGATCGAGCGCACCCACGATGCGCACATCTTCTGCGGGCAGGTTACCGGTGTTTTGGAAACGCACGCGGTATTGCATGCGGTCGCCGGCCAATACGAAATGGGGTTCTGCATAGCCTTCAGGTGTTGCTGTTAAATCATTGGGGTCGTATGCACACGCAATGAATGGACTGGTGGTCCAACTGTTGTCGTATATCACATTGCCCTGTGCATCATTCAGCACCAAATGGAACACGAAGTTGTACGTTACACCAATATTGACAGGGCCGGGGCCGTCGATG
>JBKCGW010000410.1:0-3078 GCA_046303175.1 Flavobacteriales bacterium | reverse complement strand
TTGCATTAAGAGCTATTGGCTCATAGCCACAGCTGTATATATCGGCGCCCGCATCGGCGGTGGCAGCGTCGAGAACATTTACAATTTGTTCTACGACAATCGAGGTACAAGGACCATCATTCGAAGGATTTATACTATCCGGGTCCGAGGTGGTCCAATATAAAACTATTTGCCCTACGTCGTTCGGATCAGGACTATAGGTAGTTATGGGAGCTGTTGCATTTCCAAAAGTACCATCTCCACCCGTCCAAGAGCCTGTAATGGGAGTTGTGACAACCGACAAGTCAGCGACGTCGCTGCTGCAAATGGTGATTGCGGAGGTGGTGTCGAATGTTGCCGGTTCAGAAATAGTAACTACAACAGTGTCAATCGCTGATGTGCAAGGTCCTGTTGCACCATCAGGATCAAAGGTAGTCCAAGTAAAAAATATGGTTTGACCTACCTCATCAATGGTTGGCGAGTAAATTGTTACAGGTTCCGAATTATTGTCATATGAACCGGTGCCTCCGATCCACTGCCCATCGCCGTTACTGCTGCCATTTAGTGGGATTGCACTCAAGCCGCAACTTGAGAAATCAACCCCTGCGTTTGCGAATCCCGCATCGAGAACATTCACCGAGACAGTATCAGCCACAAAACAACCAGCGGCATCAGTAGCCACAACGATGTATTCAGTTGACGTCTGAGGCGAAACCTCCGGATTCGAAACAGAGGCTGAGCTGAGCCCTAATGAAGGCGTCCATAGGAATGAGTATGGCCCTGTTCCGCCGAATACTTGCGCGCTAAAAAGAGTATCATCGGAACTGCAAATTGTAATATCAGATAGAGGAACAATCATTGGGGAGGGTTCAACTACAATTGTCGTAATAGCCGTATCAGGAAGACACGGACCTCCATTATCAGGGTCTAAGGTTATCCATGTTAAAGTTATCTGACTTAAAGTATCGGCTGGAACTGGGTTGTAAGTAGTGTTCTCGCTTGCACTATCTGCTATAGTACCTCCCCCGGTTTCGAACCATGTTCCATCGTTATTACTATTAACCGAGATGTTGATTGCCTCACCACTACATCCTTCAAATGCTTGTGTGATAGTTGCAACTGCGGGTGGACTTATCGTTAGCGTTCCGGTATCTATAGCTGGTAAACAAGGGCCATTCAAACCATCAGGGTCGTTTGTAGTCCAAGCAAGGGTAATTGGCCCCGATGCTCCAACGTTGGGGGTATAGGTTGTGGAATAATTTGATGAGTCTTCAAAATCTCCAGAGTTCGCCGGATCTGCCGTCCAATTACCCGCTCCGCTTGAAGTGGCAACTATATCAACAGGACTCCCTGGACATGCTGTAAAATCTCCCACAATAGATGTTGCTGATGAATTGACCGTCAATGTCGTACTTACTGTATCAGGCAAACATGGACCACCATTATCCGGATCTACTGTAATCCAGGTCAATTGTACCGGGTTTAGCGTATCAGCCAACACCGGGTTGTAGGATGTACTTTCGTCGTTATCATCGGTTACTGTGCCGCCACCAGTGCTATACCATGTTCCACCATTGTTGCTAATCACAGAAATATCAATAGGCCCTCCGCTGCATCCTACAAACGGTTGAGTAATTGTTGCCACTGCAGGTGGACTTATAACTAGGTTTCCTGAATCTACAGCCGGTAGACAAGGACCATTTAACCCATCAGGATCACTAGTTGTCCATGTTAATGTTATGTCAACAGATACTCCAGTATTTGGAGTATAGGTTGTCAAATAATTTAACGAGTCTTCAAAAACCCCTAGATTCAAGGGATTAGCTGACCAATAACCCGCCCCGCTTGAAGTAGCATTAATATCTATAGGACTTCCCGGACACGCAGTAAAATTACCAACCACTGAAGTCGCAGATTCACTGACTGTAAGTGTCGTGCTCACCGTATCCGGTAAACAAGGTCCACCATCGTCAGGGTCGATGGTAATCCAAGTTAATTGAACCGGATTAAGCGTATCGGCCAGAACAGGGTTGTAGGTTGTGTTCGCATCACCGGGAATAGTAATTGTTCCTCCACCGGTCTCTGTCCAAACCCCATCGTTATTGCTTGTTACCGAAATATTTATAGGTCCACCGCTGCAACCCACAAACGGCTGTGTGATAGCTGCCAATGCCGGTGGGTTAATGGTGAGTGTTCCACTCGCGGTATCCCTAGGGCAAGGGCCCGCTGGATCATCTGTAATCCAGATCAATGTGATTTGCCCCGTAGAAGTTGCCAAAGGTGTATAATTCGTTGATGCACTTTCGTCGTCCAAAAAGGCCCCGGCATTACTCGGATTTGCCGACCACGATCCACCAATACTGGATGTTGCACTTATTGGAACTGCATTGCCTGGACATGTTGCAAAATTTGAGACGGTTGCGGTTGGTGGCTGATCAACCGTCACTGTAATACTATCTCGTTTAGTACAGCCGGCAGCGTCTGTTGCCTGCAAAACATACTCGACTGTGCTAGTGGGTGTTGCAACTACATCTTCAATATTTGTTGAAGACAATCCTGAGTTAGAAGGTGTCCATAAGTAAGTATAGGGCCCTGTTCCACCATTCACAATTGCATTGAGAAGGACTTGACTACCGTTGCAAATGATAGCGTCGTTTCCTAGACTAACACTCGGCGTGGTCGAAACAGTAATTGAACTAAATGCTGTGTCTGATCCACATTCATTTTCAGCATTTGCAGTAATTGTATATGTGCCGGGTGTATTATAGCAAACCTGCCCGGGTATTTGCACTGAGGAAGTTGCTGGATTGCCACCAGTGAATGACCAAGAATAAGTCGGACCAGTGGTTCCACCACAGTTCTGCACAGTAGCAGTCGGAGAAATGCAGGATTGACCCGCGCATACAGAAGGAAAGGTAGGTAGGGTTACTATAGGTCGTGTCTTAACCGTAATGGGTTGACTGGTCTGGCTGAAGGCCCCACAACTATTGGTCATCGTGAGGGTAATTGTGTAAACACCCGCTTCTTCAAAAACTACGGTAGGATCCAGTAAAGTTGGGCTCGTAATCGTTGGTGCGCCTGGTTGAGGATTACATCCTG
>JBKCGW010000409.1:0-3443 GCA_046303175.1 Flavobacteriales bacterium | reverse complement strand
TCGAAGCAGTCCTTATTTTGAGGCAATATGAGCGACAGGTCTTCCAGAGCTTTATGGATATTCTTAATGGATGTCGATGATGCTTTTTGGATAATACTTGAACAGTATGCTTCATAGTATTCAAAAATTCGTTTACGACCTTCCTCTACAAAGGCTCGCAGCTCTGAATTCTTGCTATCTAATTTCTTAACACCACGGATAATAGCATCCTCTTTATTTGAACCTACACCGCGCAAATCCAAATAAATTGAGTGAATGACTTTAGCATCTGAGTTGTCGCATAAATAAAGTGACAGAGCAAAGTCAACGACTTCGGACGTACTTGTATTCGTTGCATTCTTGCTTATGGAAACAACCGTCAATTTTGGAAGTATATAAAAGCGACCATTGCCAGTTCCACCGATTCCGGTTGAGGAAACAACGGATGAAATTTTCCCATCGAGTATTTGACCTGCCGCCGGACAATCCTTTAAGCCTCGAGGATCGATATAAACACCTATTGCCAAAGATGATTCAACAAACGACACTTGTGCGTTAGTGAGTGAAGCCAAACACCAGCACATCATTAAAAATAAATACTTCATATTACTCGTTTGTTCGTTTAATCTTTACATCCAAAATGTTGCCTCGATTACTTATTTGCGGTTGGACTTTACATTGTTTCAACAGCACAATCAGAGACTTATCTGCTTTGCCCATGAGCCAAGGCTTAATTTGTTCAACATCCGGCGGAATTTGAGGGTTAAATGACAGGAAGAAATCATCACTCGACTCTGGATTAGATTGACTATTGAACGAAATTTCGGTCATGTAATTTGAGATTAGTTCACCTAAGTAGGTATCTCCACAAATCTCATACATGTCGAAATCTCCATCAATTGTAAACTCTACTCGTGTTTGACGACCTTCCTCACTTCGCTTCTCCTTTGCTCGACGAATCTGTGACTCAATATTCGGGAACTCGATTTCAATACAATTCAAAATAAGTTTTTCAAGGTCATAGTAACCTCGAGGAGTAGAATTTGTTCTTACAGTTCCTACCGCAATCTTTTCGTCAGTGGCCATTTCGACAATGCTATAGGGCATCGATATAAACTCAAAGCCCACCTTTGATCCATCCGCTGTTGGTGCAGACGGAAAATCAAATCGTATGGAGTAATCGATGACTGGACCTCCTGCAACTAAGGCGTAGTCACTTACTTGCCCACCTTGCGCCAAACGCTTATTCCTTTGTAATTCTTCCTTTTTCTTAACGTCAAAAAAGTCCTTAACCTCCATTCCAGCAGAACTGAACCTGCTAGTCAAATCATTTTGAACAGAACGAAACAAAACAGACTCAGCCTCTATGCGATCATAGTCTATTTGATTACGCCCATCAACCTGTTTAATGTACCCATTTTGAGTACTCCAGAGTAAGGTGGGTTCAATAACCAATTGTGGCTTACTGAAGTTCTGTGCATAGGTGACGCTTGAGCAGCACCAAATACAGATTAGAAACATACACGAGAATATAGGCTTCATATTTTATTTGACAATTTCTTGATGATGTTATTCTGCTCCAAATAATCAACTAGCTTGTCGTAATCGACAGTAATAATATAGGTTCCCTTATGTCCTCCTTCCTTCACTTTCATAATCCCCGGCGACGTCGGAGAAGGGGGAGCTAAAATGAACCTATCATATTCAGAAGGTGTAAAAAAGAATCGATCGAAAAACTCTTTGTGCTTCGGGTCAGACTCTGAGGAATTGGGTATTATCGGATTCTTTGGACATTCCCCGTTACCCAATTTTACCCCATTGAAGATAAGGGCATGCAATGCATCGCGTTTTGCAGATTCAGGCAAATCACCTTTCTTACCGCACCAAGTTGTAATTAACAGTTGTTTCGAGCCACCCTGCCCTCTGCCTTGACAACTACATGTGTACTTGAATAAATAAATATCCTTGGTGAAACCACACAAGAATGGAACGACTAAAAGAAACAGTACGTACTTCCTCATAAGTTAATTTTTAATCCGATATTAATTGATTGATTCATTGGGTTGTTACTCGCCAATTTCGATGTATTCGAGTCAACCTTCACATCCATCCAGCTCTTGGATAAGCCACCGTACAGTGAAATACTGGGTGATAAAAAATAACCCAACAGTACCTTCCCCGTGTAGCCCGATATGTCTATTTTACCTGTATCGATAACAGTTCCGTCATCCAACGTTCCTTTCAGTGCATTATCCAACTTAATTTTATACCCGCCGGTACTAGCCTCAGCACGGATGAAAATCCCGCGTAAAAAATTGAATTCGTAGGAAAAGCCAACTTCACTTATGGCGGGAATAAAAGTTCCCATGCGTGCTGTTCCGCTTATCGATGAGGGGTCCAAACCAATTTCCGTAGTGATCAAGCCTGTTGATTCGGAAGTGCCATCACTCAACAAACTTACGTCTTGTAATAATTCCGCAGTTACATCGGTTGCGTTCGATATACTTTTTGCAAAGACCCGCAATTGCGTAATACCGAACTCATGCGATAAATCGTATGATATTTTACCACTGTGAAACATAGATTTCAAGCCGGAATTATACGTCGCCTCATACCCCAGCTCTAAACCGGCCTCTCTAAACTGGCGCATGTACATTCCATCCGTTATCTCTCTTCCCTGATATTGGTACACTTTAGACAATTCTACCAATGCTCCCTCCGAACGATCCTCCTCGTTGTCTGCAATTGTCCTCATGCGCACAGCGGCAACAGGCTTACTCACTATCTTTCCATTGCCCTTGTCTAACTGCTCATATACGAGAAGTCGTTCGTTGCGATAAACACCTTCTTTGGAGCCCAATTCGATTTTCAAGGTGCGTCCATTCACAAAGGTTCGACGCACATTCATTTCAGGCACTGATTTCTCCAGACGACCAAAGGACTGGTGCATAATGTTGTTCTCCATTCGATTGAAAACATCCTTCTTAGCCCATGCCTCGTTGCCTGTCGAGAATGACATAACCTTCGTTCTGAACTTCTTGGTATCAATCAAGGTTACATTCAACTCGGGTTCCAATACCTGTAGGCCCTCTGCAGTGGCAGGAAAGTTCTTCTTGTAATAGAAATTTCGAACAGCGTCGAACTCACTCAATAGATTGATTCGATATAAATACACGTGGCCCTTTGCCTTCATTCCGAAAAACATTCGCTGCTTGTTCTGTCCGGCGTTCGGGTTGTACTTCACAATGCCAAATGTCAGAATGGTACCGATTCTGCTGAATATCCTTGCTCTGCGCTCTTGCACCTTGTTTAAGGGACTATACTTGCTGAAATCGAATACCGCGATATAGTTGTTGTCCAAGACTCGACGCGCCTGCAAAGAATCAAACACAAAATTGTCGAGTTGCATGGCCGAAAACTGATTGTTGTCGACATCCAAATTCGTGATGCTATTGTAGATACGC
>JBKCGW010000408.1:0-4058 GCA_046303175.1 Flavobacteriales bacterium | reverse complement strand
CTATAAGCAATGCCGCCAGAAAGAGTATATTCCGAATCATAGTGGTTTTTCCGGCGAAGGAAAGACCTCGCATTCGGTTCGGGTTGTCACAAATTGCTTTTTTTGATGACGCCGGGGGTTTTACCAAACGCACTCTTGAAGGCCTTGGTAAAGGATTGAACGTTGAAATAGCCATAGCGTATTGCGGTTTCGAGAATATCATGGCCGAGCATCAACTCTTGCCGGGCCTGCAGCAGCCGCATTCGTTTCTGATATTGATAGGGAGAAATGCCAAACGTGTTTTTGAATACACGCAGGAAGTGGTATTTCGAAATGCCAATTTGCTTCGATAGCTCTTCAAGGGATAGGTTATCCATAATGTGCGCATCCATGTGTGCTTTGGCATTGAGCATGGCTCGGAAAACTTCTTCGTTGGTTACTTCTTTCTTGAAGCTCATTTTGCTCAGGTGATCGAAAACAAATCGCTGATCAGTGATAATCGATTCGGCCAGACTGTAAAAGAGTTCGTTTTGGTGAAGATCATTGCGGAATGCACCCGCCTTGATTCTGGTATTGATATCGTTCAGTGTATAGCCTAGGCTCGTGTTTTTCACATTGTAGCGATTCACGAAGAACTGATCGGAAAGCAGGAACTCCCGCAGGTCTGAGCCGTTTACATCGTGGTATAGTGCTACCTCAGATATGATCTGTGGTGAGATGTCGATACACAACCCCTGCACCGGTACGCTTTTGTCGATATGCACAACCGAATGCGTGAAGTCGTTACCGATGATGTATTCACCTTCTTTCACCGTGTATTTTTTTCCGTTGGCATAATACACTTCTTCGCCTGAGGCGACGTATTTAACACCCAGCCCTCCAAACGGCACTTCGGCTTTAATCTTCAAAATATTGGAAAACCGTATAGCATTCTTGTCCTGATCTTTATATACGGTAAGATTCATTTGAATGGAATGTCTCGATATAGTGGCAATGAAAACGCGAATTTAAGCGTTGGCGCTGCCGCTCACCTCATGGCACATTATGATCGATAGGGATGGGGTTTCCTATAATTTTCTATCGATCGTGTTTATATCACAACTCCCAAAAGACATTCGGGTTATTGGTTTTGTGGAGAATCCATGTCGTATTGCTCTTTTCGCGTTTATCCTCCTCCTTGTCCGGCTTTTGTTCGAAATAATCCAGCGGAAGAAGTCGGATGTAGTTGTAGGTTTTTCCTTCAGAACTCGTTTCCATATTGTATTCGCTTGATGAGGGACATTCAAGCATGTACAGATTCTTGGCCATGTAATTTTCAAGGTAGTCCTCTTTTGTTTGCGCACTCTGATTGTTCCAGTTGGCATCAGGGTTTAGAATCAGTGTTTTGCCATTGATAAGACGCTCACGTACTTCTGCGATGCTCAACATCTCTCCCTTTTCATTCATAACATATGCTTCGAATGTGGGGTCAATCCACAACCATTTCTTCAGTGATTCGGAATAAACGGAATTAATAACGTGACAATCTTGGTCAATCTTCAAACTGTCTTTTGGCAAGCAGGTAACGATTCTCGATTTAATTCCCATGGACAAGTAGCATTCATTCAATACCAATGCGAGTCCTCGGCAGTTTAAACCTCTGTTTTCCTTTTTACATACTTCCAGCATGCTTAAGGCATTTTTTACCTCCGGATTTCCGTTCATTCCATCATGGGGAACTAAATCATGAACCCAGTGCATGAGATTTAAAATTTGCAACACGTCTGAACCTTGCCCGGCTATGCTGTCCAAGTTAAATCCTTTGCGCAGAGCTTTTAAGTTGGCATGGTCGCTTTGCTGATAGCTAAACGCCGGTAGGGGCCGGTTGTCGGAAAAGTTGTATTTATGAGCTCTTTTGAGAATGTCTAAATAGTCGCCCGTGGCTTTCAGCTTTCGGTTGAGTTCCAGAAATTCTTTTTCGTTTCGTATGCTGTCAAGGTCTGTGTCGCTCTGCACGTGGCGATAATCGTTATAGCCGGCGTCAATTGCCTTGCTAAGAGTCATTATCGCCATTTTCTTGTCATTCGAAAGCGCGTAAATGCACGTTAAGTTGTAGTAAATGTTGTTGAGAATATAGGTGTAGGGACCTTTTTCTTCCCCACTGAGATTTTCATAGTTTGTTAGATATTCCGATAACAATGAATTGAACGTATTTAAATCTCTTTGATCATATGCCGTGTTGAAGCCATCAGCCTTGTTCGCCACAAAATCTTCCATCTTTTCAGACGGCGTAGTTTGCGCAAATAGATGTGTACCTATGAATAGGGCGATAAAGAGTGCTAGTGGGTTTTTCATAGAATGGGGTGGTTTTAAGTATTGATGCGGTGACTGTTGACTTGCTGGCTATCGGACTTTGATTTTACCTAACGAGGTATTCATGATGACTTTCAATTTCCCGGTTCCAATTTTCAATCGATCATGCGATTTTTCCGTCAGCTCCGGTCGATCGATTTTCACATTTCCCAAGCTAGTGCTTAAGTCTAGTCGGCACTCAGACAGTGAATTGGTTAGTTGAACATCAATGTCGCCCAGACTTGTAGTAAGCCTGCAGTCCTCTGTTAACGTTATGTGTTCTCCTGTGATATCGCCCATATCCGTATTACTTGTAATCTTTCCTTGTACATCGTTCAGGGAAATGTCGCCCAGGGCTGTGTTTAAATCGAAGTTACCCGAGCAATTTTGGGCTGTTATATTGCCTAATGACGAATGCAGTTTAATGGTTTTTCCTTTTAAGCCTTCAGCAGCTATATCACCGAGGTCTGAATCCATTCGCACATCAATACCCTCGGGAATGTGCATATCAATCGTACTGCTCTCATCGAGAGAACTTATGCCGCTGTAGGACTGATTACTTCTTTTAACATGAAGTGTGAGTACCGAATTATTGATTTCATAGCTCAGTTTGCAATGACCATCTTTATTTCTGGAGAATAGCCCCTTGGCCTTCAAATGATAATCGTATTTAATCGTCACATCCGTTCCGTTATTGCCGTGAATTGCGATGTCGCACTTATCGCCCACAAGGACAATAGAGGTTATACCGTTGAAAGTCGTATCGACTTGCAAGTGGTCTTCGATTGATTTCCAAAAGCCGGTTTCTGTTTTAGGTAGATCCGAATAGGAGAAATCAAATGAAGGGATTGGGACGAAAGGGTCAATTGCCGGTTGGTTTTCCAGTACAAGCAACAACGGTCCTTCGGATGAGGAGTCTGCCGAGGACTGAATGAGGTCAGGTTGCGGAGAGAGAAAGCTTGATGAAGGTGTGCTCTGCTGGTTTTGGCTGTTCGTGGTTGTGTCGAGAACAATGGGAGCGCTTCCTTTTTGTGGCTCCGATACGTGCATGGGCTCATCGTTGTCAGATAAGACGAACATGCTTCCAATGAGCGCTGCAGAAACAACGGTAGTGAGCAGTGATTTCACATTCCAATATGCGCTCAAATCAAGAGGTGGGTTAAAACGGGCAATGCCTTTTAATTGGTCAAACATAGTAGTGTCTTTTTGAATGGAGTTTTCATTGGTTTCTGAGGTAGCATTTCCCAATGCTGCAGTATGAATCCAGGAAGCCACATCCGATATCTCGGTAATCGTTTTTTCCGACTTAAGTGCTTCGAAGAGCTGATTTAATTTTACTTCTGAGTTCATGCTATGCCAATTTGGTTTCAAGCGAATTCATCAGCTCCATCAGCTGTTTTCTCCCACGGCTTAAACGCTGTTTAATCGCGGATTCGCCAGCGTTCTGAATCGTCATAATTTCTTTGATGGAAAAACCGGATATCTCGAATAGAATGATGCAATCGCGGGTTTCAGGGTCTAACTTGTCCAGTTGCTGATACAAATGCTGTATTTCGATTTGGCGTTCCACCGAGGCTTCAGCTATGCTCAGAGTAAGGTCGTTTCGATTAAAATTATCGGTATAAACCGGGCGCATCTTTTTTCGTTGATTGGAAAGAATGCGAGTTGCCGTTCCGAATAAATAGTATAGAAAAGCCTCTTGTGATTTTAGGGTCTCAAACTTTTCGAATGCCACAATTAATGTGTCA
>JBKCGW010000407.1:0-8001 GCA_046303175.1 Flavobacteriales bacterium | reverse complement strand
AGTAAGAGAGGTATTTCAGCACGATTTCTCCCAGGGAAGGAATGGTGCCGGTTTGCATTTCGGGTTGAGAATCCCTAGCGCTATTTGAAGATGAGTACGAGAGAGGTAATGAGGAGCGACAGCGATGCAATCACAAGGCCTGCGTTGGAAGGATTGATGAGCGCAGCGGAGCGCTTGGCTCGGTTGGGCTCTACATACACTACATCGTTTTGTTGCAGGTAATATACAGGCGATGAGAACAATGATTCTTTCGTGAGATCAACGCGGTATTCTTTTCGCTTGCCTCCTTCATCGCGAATAACCAAGATGTTTTGCCTCTCGCCCGTAATCAATAAGTCGCCGGCGATTCCAAGAGCTTCCAAGATACTGATACGTTCGTTCGGGATGGTAAATGTTCCCGGTGTGCGCACATCGCCGAGCACGGTAATGCGGAAATTGAGTATGCGAAGAGAAACCGTGGGATTGACAACGTACGACGAGAGTTTGTTTTTGATGACTTCTATAGCCTGCGAACGTGTGAGTCCTTCGACTTTGATATTTCCGACAACGGGAAAGTCAATCGTGCCATCGGCGCTCACCAAATAGCCGGGTGGAGTAGGGGCGCCCTGTGAATAGCCTCCGTAGAGGTTGTTGCCAAACATAGTGGGCAAGTTGAAGAGAAGTGCGGATTTCTCATCGCTGGCCATCACAATGATGGAGAGCAAGTCATCCGGTTTGATGGTAGGATTGTATGATGAGTTGGATGGGAAGTCGGTCGTCTTGCCTTGGAAATAGATGATGTCTTTGCGCGTATTGCAGGCGCTCAATGCCAGCAAGAGTGCGAAACTTACCAGGCCAACGAGGGGTCTGAAACTAAAAAAGTACATAGGTCAAAAGTACGTAAGAATCGGCTAGGCGCTGCGTTTACGCTTTACGACAATGTTGTAAAGGGCCTTGAAAAAATATCGGGTATCTGTAAAGAACGGCTTCTGCTTTTTCTCTAGTAAATACTCCTCTTCTGCGGCCAATACTTCTTCCACCGAGGGCTTTTTGTTCAGAGCCACATAAGGAGGTATGCAGCCCGGTTTTTGGGTGCTGCGCAGCGCTTGAATATGCTCTGGAATATCCTGGAAATATCGAGGACTTACCGGACGAACGCCTACCAATTTCATGTCGCCTTTCAGCACATTGATGAGCTGTGGCAGTTCATCGAGCCAATAGCGGCGCATGAATTTACCCCAGGGTGTTAAACGAAAATCATCTGCAGGCTTACCACTGGTTGCATACCCGTTCATTTTAAGCACATAGTCATGCAAGTATTCCGAGTACGGATGCATGGTGCGAAATTTCAATACGTGAAATGTCTTTCCGCCTTTGCCAATTCGCTTCATGCGGAACAGCGCGCCATAACTGGCGTTTCGGTCGTAGGCAGGTTCTTGCACTTTTTTTGCTGAGAACCAGATGATACCATCAATAGACTCGTGCGATTCGATTTCAAAACCGCAGCATACCAAGCGGCCTAATGCTTCTGCTTTGGATAACAACCTGCCTTTCCCTTTTGTCACACCAAAGTACACGTCTTTCAGAAAGGGCATTTTGGGAAATAGACGAAGGAAAATAAACTCGGAGGTTATCCAGAGTTGTTTCACTACCGGAATGCGGTAAAAAAGTATGCGCTGTCTTCGTGCCCGATACGTTTCGAACGAACCAACCAGTCGCTGTCCTTCAACCATGGCTTCGTTCATTTGCTCCAGAAACTTGTTGATACGACGAACATCGTTGAGTCGCGTTTCCGTGTAATATGAGGCAGGTATTTGTGGAGCCACAGGAATCTCGTCCGGATTGCATCGTTTGAAATGCAGTTCGGATCTCTGTTCGAAATTGAGCAGATGCGCAAACCTACGTTGCATCTCCGCGCTCGGCGAAGCGGCAAGGTGAGTCTTTAATTGGTTATGGAAAAACGCAGAGCCTTCCATGGTGGAGTTAGGTAAACAAATGTAATCACCAGCGCTTAAACAAAACCTGTAAGTTTTTAGTTAAACCATGTTCATAGACCAAATAATTGGGTCCGTTTGCACCTGGAATGAAAAAAATATATTTGTCGAAATACCTTGAAGTGCTTCGTTGTTATGTTCTTCTATTAGTGGTCTGTTTGGCTGCCATTCAATTGTCGGCGCAATCGTGCTTGCGTGTGATGGATGGTGCAACCAACGAACCGTTGCCATTTGCACCGCTTCTCATGGACAGCCGTGTCGCCGGCACTACAGACACTACCGGAACATTGTGTGTTGAAATTCAATCGGGAACTTATTCTGTGCAATGTGAGCTGGTCGGTTATGAGTCGTTCAAGGGAGATGTTGCGCTAAAGGACGGCAAAACGGCCATTCTATATCTAAGGCCTTCTGAAAACCTGCTCAACCTAATGGTGGTGAGCGGCACGAAATACATCAAGCCCATCGAAAAACTCACGGTAAGCATGGAGGTGATCAAAGCCGCGGATCTCACCCGTAAAATCACTCCTAATTTGAGTGATGCCATTGAGCGTTTGCCGGGTATCAATATTCTCGACGGGCAAGCCTCTATTCGCGGCGGAAGCAGCTATGCATATGGAGCAGGCAGCAGGGTGCTGCTAGTGGTTGACGACATGCCGCTTATGACCAGCGACCGCAACGATATCAAATGGAATTTCGTTCCGCTGGAATTGGTCGACCAAATTGAAGTTACCAAGGGCGCGGCTTCTGTTAGCTATGGTTCTTCCGCGCTAAACGGTGTCATACAAGTTCGCACGTTGTATCCCGAAGGTCGAACGAGGACCAAGGCTTCAACGTTTCATATGGTATATGCGCAACCCGCAGGAGCAGCCAATGCGTGGTGGGGAAAGAAAACCCCTTATCAGAGTAGCGTTTCGGCTTCGCATGCCTTCACAACATCTTCGGGGATGGATATTGTATTGGGGGTGAATGCCCTTGAAATGCGTGGGTTTCTCGAGGGGGAAAGTGAACGCAGAGGTCGTATTAGTTTTAAAACGCGTAAATTTTTCAATAATGGTAAGGCCTCGGCAGGTATCGATGGCAATGTGCTTTACAAGAAGCAAGGACTCTTTCTCTTTTGGGCCAACGATACAACGGGTGCATACCTTCCGCTGAGTGAAAATTCATCTCCATCCACCAACGATCTTTGGACTTCCATAGACCCCTGGGTGAAGTGGAGCGATCGCTTCAATAACCGTCATTCTGCGAAGGTGCGTTACTACATGACCTCGCAGCCTCTCAATGATCGCATGGAGCCTATCGCACACAATATCACAGCGGATTATCAGCTGAAGCGTGAACTCCCTTTCGATATAGCGCTGAGCTCGGGACTTTCTGCTACGCAATCCATATTCATAGACGGTAGTATAGGAGGCAAGCACCTGGGCAATCTCGCGGGTGCATTTGTGCAAGTGCAACGCTCGTGGAGTAAGTTGGAGTTACAGGCAGGTTGGCGATACGAGTACTTCAGAATCGATACCATTGTAACACCTGCAAAACCCGTTCAATCGTATGGGTTGAACTATGCGCTGAACTCAAAATGGAATTTGCGCGCGTCCTACGGAGAGGGCTTTCGTTTTCCTTCGGGCATTGAACGTTTCTTGAAGTATAATATTGATTTGTTGCATGTCTATCCAAACCCGGAGTTATTGCCCGAGCGAGGTTGGAATTATGAAGTTGGAGTGAAGAGAAAGTTCGTGAAGGATCAGTGGCGGGCTTATGCCGACCTGGCTCTTTTTTACACACGGTATAAGAACATGACCGAATTCACTTTTGGTCAGTGGGGCACGTATCAAGATCCTGTGTTGGGCATCGGGTTTAAGAGCGTGAACGTAACCAACGCGCGCGTTACGGGTGCAGAGTTCACTTTCAATGCTGATGGTACGTTTGGCAAGTGGAAGATGTTTGTCGCTTCGGGTTACACCTACGTTTGTCCTATCGATGCAGATAGCCATCCGGAGCTTTCCAAATTTGCGGATGCAGTGCGGTACTCGATAGAGACATTTGCCAAGCAACAATCATTTGCCGGTTCGCCGCTGCTGAAGTATCGCTACCGACATATGGGCAAATGCAATGTGGATGTGGAGCATGAATCCGGTTTCACTGTTGGGGCAGGCTTAAGAACGTATAGTTATATGGAACGTGTGGATACCGTATTCTCCGTTTTCATTCCCGGTCTCGATCATTACCGACAGAACAATCGCAAGGGCTCTGCCGTGGTGGATCTTCGATTGGGAATACTGGCTCGCAAGCGTCATCGATTGGTTGTGCATTGCACCAACGTATTCAATCGCTTCGTTGCTTTGAGGCCCGCTAAGCCGGAAGCGCCCCGCGGCATTGGGGTGTCGTATGAGTATGTGTTTTAATGAGTCAGTCGAGTATCGCAAATAATTGCTATTGCAAGAGCAAATGAGTTGTTTGTATGTTTACGTCATGCTATCCTTCTCACATAGACTGCATCTTGTCAAGGCTATATCCTGGCGAATTACGGGGTCGGTCGATACGATGATTTGGGCTTGGGTGCTCTCGGGTGAGTGGACTTTTGGTATTGCAATTGGCGGGGTGGAGATGCTTACCAAGATTGTGTTGTATTATGTGCACGATCGCATTTGGCATCGGACAGAATCATCGCACCAATGGGATAGTCATAAGACGCATCTATTCAAAACCATCACTTGGCGTTTTTTAGGTACAATCGATACCATTGTTCTTAGCTGGTTAGTCAGTGGAAGTTGGCACATGGGACTTCAGTTGGGAGGAATAGAAATTATTACTAAGATGGTGCTTTATTACATGCATGAACGTATCTGGTTTCGCATCAAATGGAAAACATCCGCGGAGTCGGCCAATGCATAGCTTATGTCTAATTTAAAAGAGCACTCCTTTCATACATCTCTGGCTGATCGATCTTCTATTAAGGGTCATCCACCATTGCTTGTATGGTTTACCGGTCTTTCGGGAAGCGGAAAAAGCACATTGGCGGATGCATTGGAAAAGTATTTAGTTGCAAAAGGTATTCATGCTTATCATCTCGATGGTGATGCTATTCGCTCCGGAATCAATGCCGATTTGGGTTTCTTACCTGCGGATAGGGACGAGAATTTGCGAAGAGTAGGTGAGTTGGCTGCTTTGATGTTGGATGCAGGCTTGGTAGTAATTGCCGCCTTCGTTTCGCCGCTGCGAAAACACCGCGACGCCATTCGAGATCGAGTTGGTACTCAACGAATGCTTGAGGTGTTTGTGAATACTCCCATAGAAGTTTGTGAAACACGCGATATAAAGGGGTTTTACGCAAAAGCACGTAATGGTGAAATCAACGATTTTACAGGTGTTTCTGCGCCTTACGAGGAGCCATTGAACGCCGAGTTGGTAATTGACACAGCACAGCTAAGCGTAGAAAAAGCAATTGAATTGCTTATTTTTGAATTGAACAAAAAAGGGTTATCCATTAACGAGAAGAATAATGAGTCATTTGGATGAATTGGAGGCGGAAGCCATATTTGTTTTGCGTGAAGTCTTCGCTCAGTTTGAACACCCTGTAATTTTATTTTCCGGAGGCAAAGACTCCATCGTTGTAACTCATCTAGCGCGCAAAGCTTTTTATCCGGGGCGCATTCCATTTCCACTGATGCATGTTGATACGGGACATAATTTTCCGGAGACAATGGAATTTCGCGATCAACTTGTTCAGGATTTACAGTTGGAGTTAATAGTTGGCTCTGTGCAACAATCTATTGATAGAGGAAGAGTGAAAGAGGAAAGAGGCCACAGAGCATCACGCAATGTTCTTCAAACAACTACCTTACTCGATACCATTCAAGAATATAAAATTGACTGCGCCATTGGTGGTGGGCGACGCGATGAAGAGAAAGCCAGAGCCAAGGAGCGTTTTTTTTCACACCGTGATGAATTCGGTCAGTGGGACCCCAAACACCAGCGTGCCGAGTTATGGAACTTATTCAACGGACGCCATTTTGAGGGAGAACATTTCAGAGTGTTTCCTATTTCTAATTGGACAGAGTTGGATGTATGGCAGTATATACGTCGCGAAAACATTGCTATTCCCTCGCTGTATTTCGCCCACGATCGAGAAGTCATTTACCGAGACCACAGCTGGATACCCATGTCAGCTTTCATTCAATTGGATGAGCATGAAACGCCTGTCATGAAACACATTCGTTTCCGAACATTGGGCGATATTACTATTACAGGTGGAATCGAATCCAATGCGGATACGCTCGATGCCATTGTCGATGAAATCAGCACCATGCGCACAACTGAGCGAGGCAATAGAGCAGACGATAAGCGCAGCGAAACTTCCATGGAAGACCGCAAACGTGAAGGTTATTTTTAATCAATAATCTCACTTTTCGCATTCAATCGCAATTTTTTGCTATTCATTTTTGATTAGGATGGATGTTGTGTGGAAATTATAGCAACGATTAGCTATTGAAGAAGGTTGGTTGAATAGAATAGGTTTGGACCAAAATCAAAATCTATGAAACAACCAATATTTTTTCTAATGCTTTGCATCGCAACGTTGTTGTCTCAACTAGGAAATGCACAAGAGATTTCATGTAACATGCTCAAACTGCCATTTGCACAGATGGTAGATGAAAGCAACAGTATTGCATATGCAGAGGTTACCGCCGCCCAATCATTCTGGAATGAAAAGCACAGCATGATTTATACGCATTATACGCTAAATGTGATTCAATCTCTCAAGTCTGATCTTCCGCAAACTGTCACACTCGTTGTAGAGGGAGGGAGAGCGACCGGAATTCAAATCGATTACCAAGACAGAATTGAATTGCTTGTGGGTGCGCAAATCGTAGTCATGCTCGAGCGCATACCGAAGTATTGGGATTGCGGAACATTGCCTTCCAACTCATATTCTGCTTATGCTTCCAAACAAGGTCTTTTTGTGGTTGATCCGGTAACGCTGGAAACCCACGACCCTTTCAAACGATTCAGTTCGCTTTCTGAACTCTTTGATGCTGTGAAGGAGGAGGTAGGTAAGCAAGCTCAATTACCTCAAGCCAAGAATGTACCGGCTGCGGAAGGTGTATCTTCAATTGCCGTTTTGGCTTCCTTTTCGCCTACAACGATTACGGCAGGCACTGGATCCGTGCTTACCATTTCAGGTTCCGGCTTTGGAGCCACACGTGGAAATGGTTTTGTTGAATTCAGTATTGTTGACGGAACATTTGCGCAGCCTTTAGCAAAGGATTACATCACGTGGACTGATACTCAGATTCAGTTGTATGTGCCATCACTGACTTTGTTTAACGGCGCTGTGAAAGAAACTGCAGCGACGGGTCCCATTCGTGTTACTCCTGATGGTGGAACTGCCGTAGCAAGTCCTACCTCTTTAAATATTAAATATTCGATGTTTAATCGATACAATTCACAGCAGGATTCAGCTGTCACGTTTCGCTTGATTAACGCAGACTTGCAAGGTGGTTACACGTTGAAATACAATGATCAGTTCAGCACGCTGGGCGCAGGAGCTCAGGCATCGTTGGAGCGCGCCTTAAGCACGTGGAAGTGTGCCACGCAAGTGAATTTTAAAATTTCATCTTCGACCACAAGCATTCGTGCCGTTGCAATTGATAATACCAGTGTGATAACGGATGATGTACAAGCACCGCTTCCGGTTGGGATTTTAGGTCGGGGAGTGAGTATTACTGGTCTATGTGTAAATGGTCCGTTGGTTAAAGCACTTACTGTTGAAATGGATATTATTATAGATGCAACCCCGGGTCTGACCTGGAATTTCAGTACATCCGCGCCTTCATTTACACAGTATGATTTTGAGACGGTGCTTTTGCACGAATTCGGTCACGTGCATCAATTAGCTCATACAGCTTCCGGCAGCACGAATATTATGGCTCCGACTGTTTCTTCGGGTGTGATGAATCGATCTCTTCAGCCTTTCGATTTAGAAGGTGGTTTGGATGTGATGGCACGTGCACAGACTCCTGTCGGATGC
>JBKCGW010000406.1:0-1126 GCA_046303175.1 Flavobacteriales bacterium | reverse complement strand
TTCACATACTTCGTGTTGAGCATGTTGATTACGGTTGAAGTTCCCAATACCGAATCAACCACTGCCGGACTGCCCGACTTGAACGCTTCTGTTACACGACCAATCTCGGGCGCGATGTAGAAGTCAACCATTTCTTGATAGCGCTTCAACTTAGCAGCATGATAACCGCCAATCGACTTGTGATAGTAGGCAATGCTCGCATCATTGAAAACACCGGGCGATGCAAGCAATACGCGGTAATTTGTATTGAGCTGTAACGCACCAAATTCGCATGCTGCGTGGATGCGCTTAGGGTCGTTGCCTTTGTAAGGCGAGGTGTTCGACATTGCGTTTTCAAGCGATGACACTTGCTCCGCGTAGTTGGGAACCGAAGCCATTTCCTTGCGCAAAATGAAACGGTCGCAGGTATCCGGCTCATACGGGAACAGTCGATTGTCGATTCGCTCGTAGTGTGCATACTCCAGTTTACCTGTGCGCGGATTTTTTGCCTTCTCATTGCTGAAATAGCGTGAAGAAACCGACCACATATCGGCCGTTACAATCAACGCAGCAACCCCTGCGAGCACATACCAGCGAAGCTTGTTCATGGCAGTAAGTACCGTGAGAGCAAGCAATCCGAGTACGATGAGCAAACTGCGTTGTGCATCTTCCGAAAACACCTCGCTGCGCACTGCAGGCAATGCGTCCTCAATGGAGTTCACCATGTTGAGAGCCCCTGCGTTGCCTTTATATTGATCACGCATACCATCGAGATACTCGATTTCATTCGCCGACACAAGCGGACCCGTAATCGATGGTGTGGCAACGACCACGAGCAACAGCGCCAACAACACGCCCGACGCAATGAAAAAAGACTTCAGTTTCGGACCTTGCAACGGCGATTTCACGAGTTCGTTGAGGTAAACGATAGCCATGGCGGGCGCCATAATTTGGATGAGCACCAGAATCATTTTGGAATCTCGGAACTTGTTGTACATCGGGAAGCTTTCGATGAAGAAACGGTTGATGCCGTGCATCTCTTTCATGCAAAGAAAAATGGCCAGCATCGCTATAAACATAAACGGCCATTTGATTGCATCTTTTGATAAAATGAGAGCTAGTGCAAATAGGAACATGATGCCTGCAC
>JBKCGW010000405.1:0-13457 GCA_046303175.1 Flavobacteriales bacterium | reverse complement strand
GCTATTCTTCTTGCTGTCAAATCCGGGGAACGGGCCCAAATTCTACGTATCGTATCCAAACGATGCAATAGGAATAATTTCAAAGAACAGTGCAAAGATAACTCGTCAAGCGCGGTTTGTTCTCACAATTAACACTAAGCCGTGTAATCTGTTCTTGGTTGAAGTACAAGCAGCAGGAGTCGTAACGGGTATTTTTGCTCAAAATTGATTCAATGACAATCAAGAAAATTGGCATTATTCGCGAAGGAAAAGTGCCGCCCGATCATCGCGTGGCGCTTACACCGGAACAATGTGCTCAAGTTAAGTCTCAAATGGCCGTGGATGTGGTCGTTCAACCAAGCAGTATTCGGAAATTTTCGGATGCTGAATATGCTCAGGCAGGCATCGTGCTTCAAGAGGATCTTTCCGATTGCGACCTCATCATCGGTGTAAAGGAAGTGCCCGTTGCGATGCTGATACCGGGTAAATCCTACATGTTCTTTTCTCACACATTCAAGAAACAGCCCTACAACGCCAAGCTGCTGAAGGCCATTCTCGACCGAAAAATTCGTCTCATCGATTATGAAGTAATCAAGGACAAGAACAAGAAAAGGTTGATTGGATTTGGTCGTTATGCTGGAATCGTTGGTGCATATCATGCGTTTCGAGCATTCGGTTTGAAACATAATCTATACAGCATTAAAGCGCCTCATGAATGCGCCGATAGGAAAGAGCTTGAGCAACAACTCTCATTGGTTAAACTTCCTGCTGCCATGCGTGTTGTGGTTACAGGTTTTGGTAGGGTAGGGCATGGAGCAGAGGAAATTCTCAAGTTACTTCCTCTCCGACGGGTTACCGAAGCCGATTTCCTCAGTGAAAATTACAGTGAGCCGGTATATACCCATTTAGATACCGCAGATTACTATGTGCGCAATGATCGTGGCGGATTTGATAAGGCGGATTTCTACAACAACCCGATTCACTATCAATCCTCGTTGTCTGAAACCGTGCGCTCAGCAGATCTTTACATCGCTTGCCATCTTTGGGCTTCGGGCAATCCTATTCTGATTAGTCAAGCAGATTTGCAGCATCCTGATTGGAAATGCCGTGTCATAGCCGATGTAAGTTGTGACGTGGATGGTCCAATCGCATCTACCATTCGACCATCGACCATCGCTGATCCGCTCTATGGGTACAATCCATCGACCCACCAAGAGTGCGATTGGAGAGATTCCGAGGCTTTATGCGTCATGGCCATCGACAACCTGCCATGTGAGTTACCAAAAGATGCTTCTGAAGATTTTGGAAATGAACTGATGCGACACGTGTTGCCGCAACTGCTGAATGGCGATCCCGATGAAATCATTTGGCACGCCACTGAAACTACCTTGAATGGTGAACTCACTCCTCACTTCGCTTATCTAAAGGATTACGCTTTTGGCGCGCACTAGCGTTTACTGTTGTTGGAACGTAAACGTGATGGTGCCATCTTGCTTGCGCTTCGATGCACTGTAGTCGAAGCGCCAGAGCCGTGCGTATTTCTCGGATTCAGCTCTCAGGCACTCGTTGGGTGTTGAACTCCCTTCTTGTATTCTGGCATCGATTACTTTTCCTAATTCGTCAATACTCACAAGCACTACAACCACACCATTTGTTTTGCATCGGTAGGTCGGTATAGGATTATCCAGTGGCTCACGCCCTTTCATATTGAAGGATGCCGTAACAGGCCCACTGTAGCTCTTGTTGTTTTTTTGTTCCCGATACCAGTCAAGATCGCTCTTTTTGGGGCCAGCATTGTCTTTTTTACTGCCTTCTGTTTTAGTAGCTACCGTGTAATCGGGTGCTCCGTTGTTCAGTCGGGCAAATTCTTCAGCCTCCATTGCTTTGAGATCGTTGTATACCTGCTCCTTCATTTGAGAAGAGCTCATGCCCCGATAGCTGCGGGCGTCTGAAGAGCGTTCAGAATTTTCATTGGCCACCAGGTTTCGCAATTCGCCCGAGCGCATGGCTTCTTCGGGTTGAGGGGGCTGTTCCGGCAGGGGTTCTTCATCCAGCATATCCATCGCAAGCTCTTCATAGATTACCTCATCCTCCGCTACCCGATGATCTTCCGTGAGCATTTGCGTTACAAACAAGATGAAGATATGCGCAACAAGCGACACAATAATGGCTTGATACACAAAAGCCCATTGCTCTTTGGGCCGAGCATCCAAGGCACGCAAAAATTCGTTGGCACGGGAGGTATTAATCCTGAGCGACGATGAATCGTTGGAAGGGGCGCTGGTTGTATTTTCTTCAATATCAGTCATTCAACATGGAATGAATCGGTTGTATACGTCTTACGAAATTAGGGTGAATACAGCAGAAGTTCTGATTCGTTCAATGAGTTATGAGTCATATTCAGTAGATAGCGTTGGGATGTTAAAAATGGTTCTAATGGATTAGAATCTATTGTGAACGCTTTTTTGATTGTATATTAGCACCTCGGGAACGGAATTTCTCGGAAAAAACGCACAACAAATCAAATTAATACAATGAAAAAATTATTTGCTCTTTTGGCTTTCGTTGCAATCTGCGGCCTTGCCAATGCTCAATGCTCGGGTGCTGCTGCTCAAGGTACAGCGTCAAAGCAAGAAACAATCAAGTGCTCTGAAGCCGATAAGGCGAAGTGTGAAAAGACTGCCGCGCAAACCGGTGCTAAGTGCGAAACAACAGGAGCGGTAGCTACTGAAAAGTCTTGCAGCAGCGCTAAGTCAGGTTCTTGCTGCAGCAAGGGTACAACCAGCGCTAGCGGTTCATGCTGCCAGAAGGGTGGTACTGCCGAGGCTCCTGCTGAAGGCAAGAAGTCTAAAAAGGTAAAGACAATCGCGATGGCTGAAGAGCCTAAGAAATAAGGTTCACATAAGAACAAGAAAAAGGGTCGGATTTCCGACCCTTTTTTTATTTCAATCCGAAGTGCTTTTCGGCCATCTCTCGAACATTGTCTCCAATCGCTAATGCAGCGGTAGCGGCAGGCGAAGGCGCATTCAAAACGTGAATACTATGATCGGTATACTCAATGCGGAAGTCATCGCGGGTATCGCCGTCTTGGCGAAGCAGCAATGCACGAACTCCGGCACGACCCGGATGAATATCGTCCATCGTAAGCGAAGGAACCAGCGTTTGAAGTGTTTTGAGGAACAAGCGTTTGGAAAAAGCTCTCCTATACTCATCAATACCGAATTTCATGTTATTCATGAAGAGCTTCCAGGTTCCTATATAACTCAGTGCATCCATTGTGTCGCGCAAATTGAAATCCGTTTTCCCATATCCTTCTCGTTTGAACGTGAATACAGCGTTTGGACCACATTCGATTTCCCCATTGACCATTCGGGTGAAGTGCACTCCCAAAAATGGAAAATCAGGATTCGGTACGGGATAAATCAAGTGCTTAACCTTGTGCTTGGCCTGCTCAGTTAATTCGTAGTAATCACCACGAAACCCAACTACCTTTTCCTTGAGTTGAACTCCATCTTTTTTCGCCAGTCGGTCAGCCTGCAATCCGCCGCAGAAAATGAGTCGCTTGGCTCGGTAACTACTTTTGTTGGTCGTTATAATAGTGAAGTCTCCATCCTGCTTGAATGCAATCGCCTCTTCGCTTGTATGCACACGACTCTGAGCGTTTTTGGCCAATGCGATTTCGGCCATCTTTTCCGTTGCACCCCGAAAGTCGATAATGCCTGTGCATCCGATATGCAATCCTGAAATGCCTTCGCAAAAGGGTTCAATCTCCTTGATCTCGTCACGTGTAACACGACGCATATCTTCAATGTCATTTGCAATGCCATGGTTCCAGATTTTTTCCATGTGCGGCAATTCAGCCTCTTTGGTTGCCACAATTAGCTTGCCGCATATGTCGTGCTTTACTCCATATTCCTTGGCAAACTTCACAAGCTCTCTTCTGCCGTTTACACAATTAACCGCTTTCAAAGAGCCCGGCTTGTAGTAAATGCCCGAGTGAATTACTCCACTGTTGTTACCTGTCTGATGATCTGCCAGATGTGGCTCCTTTTCCAACAAAAGAATCCTCAAGTCAGGATAGGCAATCTGAATTTTATATAAGGTGGCGGCACCCACAATGCCACCGCCAATAATGGCTATATCGAATGTTTTTTCCACGCCCCGAATATACTAGCGCAACTAATAAAACGAACGTCCTATCTATTACGGTCATATGCATGTAGTGTGTATGTTTATGCCATGAAAACCACGAAAAAGGCTCAGCATGCATGGGCCATGTATGATTGGGCCAACTCTACCTATAACTTGGTAATCGGAACAGCTATTTTTCCCATTTTTTATAGTGCAGTAACCCGAACGGCTGAAGATGGTGCAGAGGGCGATAGCGTGATGTTTTTTGGAGGTGTTTTTAAGAATACAGAAATACTTTCCTATGCCTTGGCCTTGGGGATGTTTTTGGTTTGTTTACTCGCACCCACTATTGCCGGTCTTGCAGATTACCTGGGTAAGAAAAAATTCTTCATGAAGGCTTCCTGCTACTTGGGTGCAGCCTCTTGTGCATCGCTGTATTTTTTTGATGTGAAACACCTCGAGTTAAGCATGATCAGCATCGTGCTCGCCTGCATAGGTTTTTGGTGCAGCTATGCACTTTATAATTCGTTTCTGCCCGAAGTTGCAGAACCCCATGAACAGGACAAATTGAGTGCAAAAGGATACTCACTTGGCTATATCGGTAGCGTGCTGCTGCTGGTAACGAACTTGGTTATGATCATGGTGCTTGAAATTAGTCCACGCTGGTGTTTCGTTACGGTGGGTATTTGGTGGGCCGGTTTTGCACAGTACACATTCATGAACTTACCGGAAAAGGAAACAGGAAGAATGTACACGCGAAATGTGCTCTCCAACGGATATAAAGAACTGGCTAAGGTGTGGAATCAACTCACCCATAGTCCAAGGTTGAAGCGATACCTCCTCAGCTTTTTCGTCTTTTCGATGGGGGTTCAAACCATCATGCAAATGGCTTCGCTCTTCGGTACAAAAGAAATTGAACGCATCGATGAGAACGGAAATCGAGTGATGGGTTTGGCGGATGGTCAGCTAATCGGAGCAGTGTTGCTCGTTCAGATCATTGCAATACCGGGTGCAATGGTATTCTCTTGGTGCAGTAAGAAAATCGGAAATCTTCTCACACTGATCGTTGCTTTGATCGTCTGGGCGATAATATGTATAACGGCTTATGGTTTGGTTTACACACCCATCGACTTCTATGTGGCAGCCGGTTGTATCGGTTTCATTATGGGCGGAACCCAATCGCTTGCCAGAAGTACCTATTCCAAACTTCTTCCTGAAACCCATGATCACGCTTCCTTCTTCAGTTTTTATGACGTGACAGAAAAGGTGGGGTTGATTATTGGTCTTTTGACGTTTGGTTATATCGAGGGTGCGTTTGGAAGTATGCGCACAAGCATATTAGCACTGATTCTCTTTTTTATTGTTGGATTGCTGCTTCTGTTGCGAGTGCCAAGAAAAGAAACTGTTCTATAGAAGGACAATCATGAGTAGTAATCCACCCACCATTGCAAACTTAATCCAGCGGCTGACCCTACTGAAATCGCCAGGCATTGAAGCACGATAGACATTCAGAGCAGCAATCAGCATGGGAAGAATGAGACATCCCGTTATCCATGCGAAATCTATGCTTTCGCTTAATCGGCTCATACACCAACTCACCATCAAGAAATAAACAATCATCCAACCCGATACATAAAGTTTGGTCCGTTTCATACCCCAAACAATGGGCAACGTTTGATAACGCTCTGAACGATCGCCGGGCACATCTTCTGCGTCTTTAACTGCTTCACGTATCATGGTGAGCACAAATGCAAAAGCGGAAATACCCAGTACCCATAACCAAGAATAGGATTGCAAAGCCATGGTATTGTTTACGGTCATGACTTTTAGAGAATCCCTTAGCAGATACAGGTCAGTAATGCTTGCAAAAACCGGCACAGCGGCAGTGCAAATTGCCACCAAGAGGTTTCCTACAAATGGCTTTTTTTTCAAGAGGGGTGAATACCACCAAAGCAAAAACATGATGGTCAATGGAATGAATAGCAATTGCCAGAAATGATATACAGAAGCTACCCAAATCGAAAGGGACAATGCAATGCCGTTTAATCCTTGATGAATGAGAATCGCCATTTTCCGATTGACGGTTTTCCCGACGATTACCTTATCCGGCTTATTGATTTTATCTACTTTCTGGTCGAAATAATCATTTATAACATTGCCTGCTGCGGTAATGAGCAGCGCAGCTAGAACAAGAGCTGAAAAGTGCACTCCCTTGACTATCAAATTAATCTCTCCTTTTTTGTGAAGCACATCCGTAAGCACGATGTAACGGGTGATATACATCGTTATAGCCACAATGACGAGGTTGAGGGGCCGAGATAGTAGTATGATGTATTTCAGCCTCACGATTGTTGAATTTTTGTGGACAAAGTTGAGCCTTCCATTATTTACATTCGCAATATAGTCGAAAACAAAATGGAACTCAATCTAATCGAACCAGCTACTGTGCAAACTCAAACCGTGCACGCACTTGTTTTTGGAAAGCATGAATACATCGTAAGCAACGTTTCAACACAACTGGAAAAAGCGGAGTTTAAATGTGCCGGATCTGTAGTGCTTACCCAAGCGCTCGACTATATAAAGTCAAACCAACCTCAGCTGGTTGTAATTGGCGGAGGTGTCGATCCTCACGACCGTATTAAAATCCAGAATAGCATCAAAGCTTGGGGCTTGAATACACAGATAGTTGAACATTTTGGAGGCCCCGCTACCGTCCTCACAGAGGTTCGATCAGCCTTGATCAAGTTGTAGAACCTTTGTTAGTTTTCGAGTAGACTTTTCGATTGGTAAACCTTGTTCGTACCGAGTTTGTGCAATGAGTAGGTGAAACCCGGATGTATGGCGTATGCTCCAATGTCACCGGCTTTGTTTACTGCTAGATAGCCAACCTGGAAATCCTTGTAATTACTGTGCTTAATCTTTATTCGGTTGATGGCTTCCACACACGCTTCTTGCGGAGTCGCTCCTTGACGCATCATTTCTACGACGAGAAAAGAACCACACGTGCGTATCACTGCTTCTCCCAATCCACTGGACGTGGCCGCTCCAATTTCATTATCGACATAAAGTCCACCGCCGATAATGGGACTATCTCCAACGCGTCCCCTCATTTTGAATGCCATGCCACTGGTGGTGCAGGCTCCAGCAAGATTCCCGTTTCTGTCCATAGAAATCAACCCGATGGTGTCGTGGTTTTCTATGTTGATGATGGGTTTGTATTGACTCGTTTTCAGCCACTCCTTCCATGCTTTTTGCGATTCTTCACTCACATAATTGTCGTGCTTAAATCCTTCTGAAATCGCAAATTGATAAGCGCCTTCGCCTACGAGTATAACGTGCGGTGTCTTTTCCATTACCCTTCTTGCCACCGACGCAGGATGCTTTATGTGCTCCAAAAACATGACGCTTCCGGCGTTGCCGTTGCTGTCCATGATGCAAGCATCTAAGGTGGTATGACCATCACGATCCGGAAAACCTCCAAGACCAACGGTTAGGTTGGAGAGATTTGCTTCTGTGTCATTCACTCCCTTTTCAGCCATGTCGAGCGCATTTCCACCTTCCATCATGGCCTTCCAGGCTGCTTCGTTGGCCGGAATGCCTGCGTCCCAAGTCGATAGAACTAAGCCCTCGGTGAATATGTCTCTCGGATCGTTAGCTAGCGGTGTAATTTCTGTTTGAGAGAAGAAACGTGTGAAAGCTCCTAGTCCAACACCTAATCCCGTGGCCGCAGAGGCCTTGATGAATTTCCTGCGATCGGTCATACCATAAAATTTTGCTTGAAAAATACGCAAACTAATGCGATTAACTCACCATTTCGCGCTGCAGCGTTTCAATCGTGTCGGCCGGCAAATTCAACATGTCCAAATACATTAAACCATCCAGTGCATTGTTGAATTTAGGATCGCAGTTGAATGCAATGATTTTGGCATTTTGTTGAAGATACTTCTTCAAAAGAACCGGCATGGTAAAACTGGTTGGCTCAATTTCACTGATGATGCGATCCATCTTCTTGATGTCGCTTTGTGTTGAATCCAACAATGCCTCGGTATCAACTTTTTTGATTTTTGGACTGTATGCGTTGCGTGGGCTTACATGCTGCGACAACTCACTGTCGAAGTAATGCTTGGTGATAAATTGAATGATTAACTCCTTACTTACTTCTTGGTATTGATTGCTGATAGAAACCGGTCCGATGATGTAACGAAAGTGAGTGTTCGATATTAAATAAAAGAGAATCCCTTTCCATAAAAGGAACAACGACAATCGATGGCGTTGGTATTCGGTAACAATGAACGACCTGCCGAGCTCAAGAGACTGCTCCAACATGGAATCCATGGCCGAATCCATTCGGAAAAGAGAGCTGATGTAAAAGCCTCTCTTACCATAACGCTGCATAATCTGCGCACCATTGCCTACGCGATAGGCGCCGGCTATTTTCTGTGCCTTACGATCCCATAGAATCAGATGATTGTAGTACAAATCATACTCGTCCAAATCGATGCTTTTGTTGGTGCCTTCGCCTACTGAGCGAAATGTTACTTCGCGCAGACGACCAATTTCGCGCAGTATGTTGGGTATGCGATCGCTGCTCGCAACGTAGCAATCGAAATGGTCATAGCTAAGTATTTTACAATCGGCAATCGATTCGATTTCTCCGAGAATCAAATGTGCTTCAACGGGTGGTATAATTTCTTCAGGCGACTTGGCTATGCGAAACATCCTGAAGTAATCACGCTTAACCTCGAATGAGCTACCTAGCGCATAAGTCTTGGCGCGCAAATAGCGACTGTACTGGTCAAGCGAAGTGAACATCTCGGTGTCTTTTGGCTGAAAAGGCTTGCCAATTTTCATTCGGATGGTGTCACCTTTTTTGCGCAGCATTTCAGCCGGTAATGCTAATGTCCGCAGGTTGGGATGTATCATTCCCAGCAAATGGAAGAGACGCGAGTTTCTTCCGTCGAAATAAACCGGCACCACAGGCACACCTGCGTTGCGAACAATTTTAATTGCTGATGTTGCCCATTTTTTGTCGGCAATGGCATTCATCTCTCCCTGGTAGGTACTTACTTCTCCCGCAGGGAAAATGCCCAATGCTCCTCCATTTTCCAGGTGTTGCTTTACTGCCTTTAATCCACCTACGTTTGAATAAGTTTCTCTTCTTGTTTCAAAGGGGTTTACTGCAATGAAGTAATCCTTAATGGGCGCAACATTTTGTAACAGGAAGTTGGCCATCACTTTGAAATCAGGACGCACTTTGGCAATAGCTAAAATCATGGCCAATCCATCGAGTGCACCGAATGGGTGATTGGCTACCACTACAAAAGGTCCTGTTTTTGGAATGTTTTCCAGTTGTCCTTCTTCTACTTCAATAGCGGCATCTAAGCGATTGAACAGTGTTTCAATACTCTCCAAACCCGGCGATTCACACATGTGAGCATACAACTCATTTACCTCGTCGATGCGTGCTACCTTACTGAGCAGCGATACCAGCAAATTATCTTTGGGTAATCGCGTCGCCGTGGCGATTGCATCATCCGATATGAGTTTTTTGTTGGTCAACCTTTTATTTGATTAATACCGGATAGGATTGAACACCGGTGCTGCTGCGAATCACAACGCGATAAACACCGGCTTCGAAAGTTTCAGCATTGAAGAAGAAATGTTGATCGCCTATGCGCAAGGTGCCTTCATGAATCAATTGCACTTCGCGTCCCATCATATCCACCAGCGAAATGGTAGCATCTTGAGTGATATGTGAATTGAGCTCTATGCAAGTGATTGCGGATGCAGGATTCGGGTAAATACGTTGAATGGATGCGCTGGAAATTTCATCAATTCCGTTGACTTCACCTAAAACTGCGAACGACCAAAAACCGGCAGGCGCAGGCATTGGACGGACTTGAATCTTGCCGCTAACAGATTCTCCTTCGATGTAATACTGTATGATGGATCCTACCGGTTGTGTTGGAATCGATGCTTCCCAGTTGGCCCCGTTGGGAATCATTTCTACTGAAGTGAAATCTGAGGCTCCCTGTAACTTCCAGTAGAGCGTAGCACGCTCAACACCGGACCTGTGGCTCAGGTAAGCAGATACCATGTAGGGATTGAAATCGTCGTAGGTATCGCTCAAGGCTTGATGCGAAATCAACAGTGGGTCAGCTACACCAACGGTGTGTGTAATGCAGTGAATTGCACCGCTCTGCGCGATGATATTGTTGTTGGTGTTGTCGCAATCGATTCCTACTAAATTGTAACCGGGACAGACTTCTCCCCAAATGCGCAAAGCTGTTGTGTCATATTCCTCGCGATAGGTTGGGATAATAATCGTGTTATTGACGAATACGGCATTGGTGTAGGTGCGATAAGCTCCGTTGTTATCGGGGTAATTTCCGCCGGTGCTAGGTGGTGCAGGAATTCTTACTACACGAAATGGAGTTCCGTACTTACTTGTGTAGTTGTTGAGCACATAATTGATGTTCGCGTTGATCTGCGGTCCATCCGCCACGCCTGCCGGATACTCCGAAACCAACAAGGTTTCTTCATCCACCAGCTTCATGTGCATATCGATGTGGTGAATACCATCGTAAGGCAATGTGGGCATTTTGATGTATGTATGAATGCCCATAAACGTTTCGAGGATGTTGTCAATTTGTGATTCTGAATGAGTAGGATAGAAAATGTTGTAGTCGCCCTGTCCATCGTTCTCCTCAAGGATTAGTTCAGAAGCGAAGGCCGTTCCAAATCCATCGCTCATATAATTGCCTCCGGTGTTTACAAGGTCGTAGGGTGATTCGGATGTTTCGTATAAGTCGATGTTTAACGCGTTCGCAACATCCATTGGAGATGTGTCATCGTTGGGACGATTGCGGTTGTAAAGCCAATCGACTAGAATTAAGGAGTCCACTTCGTTTCCATACACCGGATTTGCGGCATAGTCGCGTAACCAAATACTATCGTAGTTCGAGTTTACAATCAAGATGTTGTTAAGGTCAGAGAATGCTGCTCCACCCGTGTTTGGCGACAAAAGGTAATCTTCTGTTTCTTGAACGTCGTTGCTGAGAATGATTACTTGGGTTTCTTCGCGGGCGGCGGCTACAATCTGTTTAAGGATAGCAGGAAAAGAAGTCCAAGAAATGGTAAGTGCTTGCACCTCCTCCCATTCCGCCATAGCGCGAAGGTTCGTAAAGTTGGGCGGAGAAGTTATTTGTCCGTTCAACGAAAAAACAAGGAGTAATGAAGTGAGGGTTGCAAACAAGCGGTTTCTCATGCGCGCAAAGCAAAGCGTCGATTGTGAATTCATGGTTAATTCGAAAGTAATAAAATTTAATATTGAATGGCGCGAGAGGTAGTGTCAAACGCAACGCAGTATATGCTATCAACAAATGTAGAATCGGTAAATCCAAACTGGGTTTGAACTTGGTATTTCAACCAGCGATTGCCGTATACACGGCAGGTGAAAGTTGTGTCAATCTGTGCCGATTGCCATGTTTTCCAGCCGTTCGAAAAACATGAGCATTTGAAGTTGGCTTTGAGGAAAGTGAACGACAAGCGATCACTGACATTTCCTCCATTGTGTAGGAATCGCAACGACGCAAACGCCTCTTTGTGGAGTGCAATATCCTGACGAACGGTTTGGCCTCCTTCAAAGGCATCTATATCCAGCGAAATTTCTGCAGCAATGTAATTCTCTAATTCCGTGAGAATGCGCAACGCTGCAAAGTTTTCCCTTGGCCAACTTCCTTGATATTCTCCGTTATTATTGGTCGCTGTTATGAGTGCTCTCTGATAAGTATTTCCAAAAATCCCATTTTGAACAACTTGCTTCTCTACTTCTACTTGCACCTCTGTAAGCGGTGTATTGTCATCTGCATCCGTTACCTTGCCTGAAATGCTGTAGGATGCGGATTCTTCCTTCCTGCAAGAAGCCAACAGTAAGACCATGCAGCCAATTAATAGGATTCTTGCAGTAGTTGTCATATCATCATTGTTGCGAAACACTCTTATACAACTCGTATGTGCCGATTATCTTCTGAACAAAAATAAACGGTTCTCGTGCGTTACAATACCCGTGCTTGACACAACTCATGGTGTAGTATTTCTCTTGTTGTTTCATGAGCAACGCTTCAGCGACATTGCCATCCCAAACTGAGTCTTTCATTCCCAATTCTCGGGCAAGATTGTGAGCATCGATGATATGACCTTGACCAATATTGTAACTGGCCAAAACGAATTTAGTTCTTTCCTCAGGATTGGGCACCTTCTTCAACCACATATTCTGTAAGTACTTAATGTATTTCGTGGCGGCTTGGATGCTACACTCCGGAGTAGGCGTCGATGTGCACCCGAATCGAACTGCAGTTTGAGGCATCAATTGCATCAAACCATACGCACCGCTCCATGACTGAGCATTGGGGTTGAAATGGGATTCGTGGTAGGCGATAGAAGCGAGCATTCGCCAATCCCAACCAAGTTGAGGTGCATATACTTTGAAGACCGAATCGAAAGGAGAAATTGCGCCCGGGCCAACCTTAGGCAATACGAACCCATTGGGTCTTGAAATAGGAGCTTCATTGAAGTACTTTTTGTACAAACGCTTGGTGCGCATGGCGCCATCTTTATCGCTCAGCCATGTGTTCAGAGCGTTCAGCAATGCGTTCGATTCTTTTCGAACTGCCCAAGCGATGTTCTGCTTGTCGCTAACAACAACACTGGCATCGATGTTCTCGTAATTGCTCAACTCGATGGTCGCTAAATTCTCGTCGGTGATGGTTGCAGGAATAGCCCCATCATCTACCAGTCGTATAAGATCATCAGTGCTTATTTCTCCGGGTGCGGATTCGATGCGTAATGTCTGACCTGTATTGAGCGCAATTTTGTTCAGTTGCTCATAAAACGATGAGTAGCGATGCACCCAAATTGGAATCAAACCGAGTTGAGTACTATCCGCAACTGCCAGTGAGTAGGGCATACCGGGACTTTCGATTTTCCGTTGAATCAACACCTGTCTTGTTTGATAAAGCGGCTTCGTAAAATGGACCGAGTCGCTGCGCTGAGGGGTTACCGTAAGGTTACTGGCAACAATATCGGCCTCACCTTTTCGGAGCATTTCAAACATCCGGTCTACATCGTCAATCAACTTGATTTCGAGCTTTACTCCTAAATGCTTTGCAAATGCCAAAGCAAGTTCATAGTCGAAACCCCTAGCCTGATTGCGATACAGGAAGTAAGTGGAGGAGCTGTTTTCGGTAAGTACAATTAAAGAACCCCTCCGCTTGATAGAATCCAAATCAACGAGTGCTTGATTGCTTACGGGTGCCTTTTTGCGATGCGAAGCACTATCGCAACCG
>JBKCGW010000404.1:0-1436 GCA_046303175.1 Flavobacteriales bacterium | reverse complement strand
CGAGAATTGAGGCGGCTACGAGGGCGAGAAAAAAGTACTTCATATGGATGGATTGTGTGTTGTTGGTCGACATGGATTATTTGTTGAGCACTTTGTTGAGTTTCGTTTGTGCATTCATGTATGCAATAGCAGCGGTGATGTACGCTCGTTGAGCATCGATAACCTGCTGATTGCGTTGAGTGATGTTGAAACTGTTGGAAAGACCTTCACGGTATTTCGTTTCTTCCTTTTGAAGAATTGACTTCGCGAGTTCAAGATTGGCCTTCGCCTGCGTCATGCGCTTTTTGGAGAAGGAAAGTTCGGTAGTAGCAGTGTTGAATTCCAGTTGCACGGCTTCTTTCGTCATCGAAACCATATCGGTCATACGCTGCACCTCTACTTCTGTTTTTTTGATGGTCTTCGACTTGCTGCCACCACTTAAGATGGGCACGTTGAGTTGAATGCCCCACAACTGAATGGGGAACCAAGGAAGACTTGTGTCGAAGTAATCGAACTCATCGCGCAAGCCTTGTGTTTGCAAATTGTAGAAGGCCGCAAGGTTGGGCATGAGGGCTGCTTTCTTCGACTTCACATTGAGTTGCTGCATGAGCAATCCGTTTTCGGCAAGCTGCACATCGATGCTGTTGGAAGGGTTGAACGAAAGCACATCCTCGCCGGCAGTTTCTGTGAGCGATTCCCAGGTGTCCGTCAATTCTACTTCGGTGCTCAATGGCATGCCAATGGTAAACTTGAGAAGGTCTTTCGTGATTTTCACGTACTGCTCGGTGTAGCTGATTTGAATCATCAGCTCGTTCACTGATAGCATAAGTTGATCGACATCTTGCTGCTCGCTGAAGCCTTCGCGTTGCATGGCTTCGGTGTCGTTGAGAAGACTCTGCATGGAAGTGAGCAAGTCGCGCAGTACAACTAGGTTGGCTTGTGCAGTGAGAACAGCACTGTAGGCATCGGCGGTTTTCGCACGAATGTCCACTTCCGACTTCTGAATGTTTTTGCGCTGCAATTCAGCATATGCTTTTGAAGCCTCCAAGCCTACGAGCCACGTACCATCGAAGAGCAGTTGTGATGCAGTAAGGCCCACGGTCATTTGGTGTGGAACACCAAACTGCACTTTCACATCTTGCCCCGGAGCGCCAAAGAAGTCGCCCGGAATAATGGATGTTGGCAGGTTTATGAAGTTCTGGTATTGAACACTTCCATTCAATTGGGGCAGACCAATACCGAGCAATTCATCGGAGGTATAGTCGGCCGACGTTTTATCGTATTGAGCGCTTTTCACCTGAAAGGCGTTCTTCAGTGCGAAGTCCTGCGCCTGAATGAGCGAGAGCTGCTGAGATTGTGCGATTGTTTCGCTTGCTAAGCCAATGAGCGTTAGCAGGGTGATGGACTGCAGTATGTTTTTCATAACATGCATTACTTACGTTTTTGTTTGAGCATGT
>JBKCGW010000403.1:0-1185 GCA_046303175.1 Flavobacteriales bacterium | reverse complement strand
AATTGTACAAGCTCATTGCCCCTGCAAACGATGTTGCCACGCTGAAGGGCAAATTGGAAGCAGGTGGTTATGGATGGGGCCATGCAAAGAAAGATTTGCTGGAAGCGATTCTCGCACGTTTCGCGGAAGAGCGCAAGGCATACGACCATTACATGGCCGACAAGCAAGAGCTCGACCGCCGATTGCATGAAGGTGCTGATAAGGCACGCGTCACTGCTTTTAGTACATTACAAGCTGTGCGAAGCGGATTGGGATACTAATACCTTGTGATTTTTGCTAACCATGAGCACATCAACCATTCGTTCCTCCTTGTTTCAGAACGCAGCGGTTTTGCTGGTTCTGCTGTTGCTCAGTTATCCGCTTTTCTATTTCTCCTACAAGTACACGCTTCCCGACATGGGCGGTGCCGACTATTTCCATTACCTGCATTTGTATGAGAGCTGGGATGTAGCAAATACCGAAGCGCCCTTCAATATGCGGATTATCGGTTCGTATGGAACCTATCTATTCAACAAGGTTGGCCTTCATTACAACACCGAAACTGTTTTTGCCGCGGCACATCCCGAGTTGTCGCAGCAAACGTTTTTCAACGCGTTACTTTTCAATTACCTCTGCGTGTTAGTGAGTGCGTTTGTAATCTACCGGACAGCGAGGACAAGCTTGGATAACGCACTGCTGGCGTTCATTGGTTCGTTGGTTTTTTTACTTGGCTTCGGAACTGTTTTCTTTTTGCTGAAGCCCGCCAACGATGCGTGTGGTGTGTTGCTCATCGCCCTTGGTTATCATTATTACTTGAGAAAGAGCGTATGGGTTTATCCTGTTTTGCTGCTATGTGTTTTCCAGCGCGAGTATGCCCTGATGGTCTTCGGGATGCTGGCAGCAGTAAATTATTTTTTTGAACGCCATCGCTATTTTATTTGGGTGCTACTCGCTTCGATTGTCTCGTTTGGTTTGTACTACATCCTGCGCAAAACCATTTTTTACTCACCGTTGCACGATGGTCAAACCAAGCCCGGTTTTTTCCTGCAATCGTTGCTTCATCCTGAAGTGGAGTGGGGACCTTTTATCAAACAGCTTGCGTTGTCGTGCAACTTGCTTTGGTTGTATGCTGCCGTGGTTGTCTACAAAATGTGGAAGGGAATGACCTGCAGCAAGCTGTTTATGGCCATTGTGTCGGTGCTGTTT
>JBKCGW010000402.1:0-4075 GCA_046303175.1 Flavobacteriales bacterium | reverse complement strand
GAACTGAAAATCAAATTCCTCTTTACATATCCTATCGCAATCAATGGACAGGGTTTAAAGGCGCCCCCACAACCATGCTGGCGAGCGGCCATATGAAAGGCCCTGGCAACTTAGGCTTCGGAGGTGTAATCCAACGCGATGACACAGGAGGCGCGATCTCCCGCACCGGAGTTGAAGCTGTTGGCGCCTATCACATAGACCTCAATAATTATGACGGAATCAGCTTCGGTCTTGGTCTCTCGGCCAATCAATTCAAAATAGACAACTCCAAACTCGTAGTTCTCGATGAGAGCGACGTGGCGCTCAACGGTATGCAAGTAGAATCTACCCTCAACATAGATGCTAACTTTGGTATGGTCGTGTTCGGAGAGGATTACTATTTCGGATTTAGCACACCCACCCTTCTTCAAACTAAATTGAAGGTGTCCGGAGTTAATGCGTCTGAAAATCGCAATACACGCCATTATCACATCGTAGGTTCTTATACCTATGACATTACAGAGGACTTTGATATACAGCCTAGCGGTTTAATCAAACTGACCAACAATACCCCTATTCAGATTGACATGAATGTTAGAGTAGGCTTTCGAAAAATGGCCTGGAGCAGTTTAACCTATCGCTTGCAAGATGCAGTAGCGTTAGGTTTCGGTGGTTTCTATCAGAACTTCTTACTTGGATACTCCATCGATTTTACGACTTCCAAAGCTCGTGTCATGAGTCCGTTTACGCATGAGGTTATCATGGGATACGTGATTCCCGGCAAGCGAGGAAAATATAGCGCCGGCGGCGGTAGCAAGAAGAAATCTCTCAATAAAAAACGTATTGTCAAAATCAAATAAATTATGCGCTATACTCTTGCTTCCGTTGCTTGTTTGCTGATAATCCATAGTGCAGCACTCGCTCAATTCAAAGGATTCATCACAGAGCAAATTGAGAACGAAGGCAAGGTGCCCGGAAAAACATGGCGCGTATATGCTGAAATGACCAATGTCGGTGACCAACTATTCGTCGTTTTCGGTGACTCGGTCCACAAGATTGAAATTAGAAGCACCACACCTTTCTATCAGTCCAAAGCAGGAGGAGCACTCTCCAAAGACAGCAATCGCAAAGAAGCGAGCGAAGATCCTTCGTTGAAGTTTGATTCTTGGATAACCATTGGTTCAGAAGACAACTACAACAACAACATGAATACGCTGAATCTCGATCTTTCCCTCTTCGAAAGTCGAGGCGCCGCTATTAATAGCGGAAAGGAAGGTGCTTGGTTCTGCATTCCCACCGACAAACAAGCCTATTGCGGAGAAGACAAGCGTATACTCCTCATGCAGCTCACCACTGAAGGCCATATCTCAGGCAAACTCTCGCTCATGGGTAAAACCAAAGACGGGGAGTCGTACACGAAGTATGACCAGACGTTTGAGTGCGTGAAAAAATAATGACGAATGACGAATGACAAATGACAAATGACTAATACTGCACTGTTTTGTCAATTAGTCACTAGTCATTAGTCACTAGTCATTAACTACTCTCATCCCAAAAACACCCCCTTTCATCCCAAAAATTCGGTTTCTAGCGATTTGAGTCGTTAATTGCACGGTCCTGCGCGCGGCTTCGTACATAACCGATTTCGATGCGGCGGATTTTTCAAACCTTTAACCACACTATGAATCAAAAAAAATTCATGAATTGGTCCTATTTAGGACTGCAAAAGCGCTTTGCTTTTGGGCTATTGACACTTGGCTTTGCGCTTTCACTATCACAGGTATCTGCCCAGGAAACACAAATCCGCGGCTTTGCAGATTTCGGAACCAACTACTCCAATGAACAGGTCAACTTCACGCTCGGTGAACAGGACCTCTTTATCACCAGCGACATTTCTGATCGCCTCTCATTTTTGGGGGAAACGGTATTCAAGTATGTAGCGTCCTCCCCTACCCGTTTCGATATCAGCATTGAACGTATCATTATGAAGTACAACATCAAAGGGAATCACAACATCCTCTTTGGTAAACACCACACACCGGTCAATTACTGGAACGATTCCTACCACCACGGTCGTGTATTATTTCCGACGATTTTCCGTCCGGAAATGTTCGTAAAAGGTGTCATTCCGCTTAACAAAACCGGTATTAGCTTTCAAGGACAAAACTTGGGCAAATTACGTTTTGGCTACGATGCTCTTATTGGCAATGGAACTGCTTCAACAGATGCACTCGATTTAAATAAACCAAAGTCCATCATGCTCGGTGTGAATATGACTCCGGTCGACCACTTGCGTGTCGGCCTTACCTACTACCACGATAATATTGAGGCGCAGACGGTGCAACACCATACAACAAACGTCGCTAAAAAAGACATTGATCAATCTCTGTATAGCGCATCGGTTTCTTACTTCGGCAACAAATTCGAATTGCTGGCTGAAGCGAGTGTAGGCATGAATGCTTACAACGACACACTCGTTGACGGTGCAATCAACGAAGTAAATCCAATCAGCCCGGCCGGCTATCTCTATGCCGGCTATCGCATCAAACAAAAATTTGTTCCCTATGTGCGTGTCGATCTACTGGAATTCGATCACGATGAAATGCTGTTCTCCAACAACACGCAACGCGGTGCGCTCTTCGGATTGCGCTACGAAATCAACTACCTCGCTGTGGTGAAGCTCGAGTATGGCTATATGGAAACGTGGCACGAAGACGTGCAGCTTTCGCACACCAATACATTGAACTTTCAATTTGCCGTCGGATTCTAAAAACCTACCATCATGAACAAACTCATTCACTATATCCTCCCGGCATTCTTGATTGTATTGCTTTCCCTGTCGGCAGCAAACAAATCGAACGCTCAGGACCAAGCCATCATGGTCATCGCCAACGACAAAGGCGCTCCTGCAGCCATGACCATGAAAGAACTCAAATCGGTGATGCTGGGCGAAAAGCAACGTTGGGCCGATGGCACCAAGGTTTCGATTGCCTTTATGAAAGCCAACACCGCTGGTGGAAGTTCAACCGCCAAAAAAATCATGGGCATGACCGGCGACCAACTCAACAAGTTTTGGTTGGCTCTCGTGTTTCAAGGAAAAGCAAAAGCTCCCGTATTCTATGGCAGTTCAACAGACGTTGAAAACTACGTGGCACAAAACCCTGGAGCCATAGGCGTTGTCGAAGCAGGCTACACCTTGAAATCGGGTCACGTAGTAACGATTGACAGCAAAAAGACCTTCTAATTCTTAACGAATGATCAAACTTTCGCTGAAATCGAAAATCTGGTTCACCGTGCTTTCGGTGGTCGTAATGTTTGCGTTTTTCGTGTTGTTCTACTTCCCAGAGCAACAACAACGAACACTGCTCAACAACTACAACACGGAGGTACAAAACCTCGCTAATACGGTTGCGCTCGGTGTAAAGATTGCCCTCACGGAACAGAACCTGGAAGGCGTAGAAACTGCCATGGATTTCGTTCGCAAAAACGAAGAACTCAAGTTTGTAGGGCTGATGCAGGTTGATTCGGCATCCGGCGAAAAGACTATCTTCAAAACAGTTCCCGACGAGTATCCCATTCCGGCTGATCTGGCAACCAATGACAGCATGATTGTGAAGACAGCTTCGTTTAGCACACCGCTGATGAGCGGTGATATCGTGTTGGCGATGGGCACCGATGCCATCACAACGAGCAAAAAAGAAATTCGATTCACCTCTCTCTTCGTTTGCTTCATTGTACTCTGCGTAGGTGTGTTTATTGGCTTCCTATTGGCGCGTAATATTTCGGTGCCTGTGCTCGCCTTGCGCGATGCTGCTATCAAAGTAGGCGAAGGTGATCGCACCCAACAAGTGAAGTCGGGAAGCCGCGATGAAATCGGTGAACTCGGTCGTGCATTCAACAAAATGGTGAAGGCACTTGCTGTAGCAGAGGCCGAACGTAAATCGGCGCAAGACCAGTTGATCCTCTCGGAAAAGATGGCATCGCTCGGACAGATGACGGCAGGTATCGCGCACGAAATCAAGAATCCCTTGAACTTCGTCAACAACTTCTCTTCTTTATCTGTCGATCTGCTTCAAGAGCTCGAAGAAAGCACCGA
>JBKCGW010000401.1:0-1543 GCA_046303175.1 Flavobacteriales bacterium | reverse complement strand
CACGGCGCTGCGCGACATCCGCGATTTAATAGCCAAAGGCATTTTGCGCCAGGAGTCATCAGGCGGGCGAAGTACCAACTACGAGCTGGTCGGTAATAAGTGATTACGGATGGCTGTTTCTGATTCTCTTTCTGTTTCTCTTTCTGATTCTCTTTCTAAAAATTCAAGAATGAGAAACACAAACACAATGAGAATGAGAAATACATTGAGAATGAGAAGGCGGCCCTCCCTATAATCCTACAATCCTATTTTCCTACAATCCTATTACCCTGACATGCACACCGACTACTCCTTATGTTTACGCATTGCCGCCGAGCAAAGCTTCGGTAGATTTGAACCGAAAACACACACCTAAGCAGCCTATACCCACCGATTGATATCGACCTATGCCGTTATTTCAAGAATCCATCATCAAGAAACACTTAAGCCTCATCGATGAACACCTCATCGATTCGGCCTACAGCGAATACAAGCGCGTTTACTCGCCCGAGAAAATCAAGAACATCAAAGTTGCCAAGGAAGAGCAATACCAGGAAGGATTCATCAAAGACGTGTTTGGCGCGGTGCTCGGCTACTCGGTGTATCCCGAAAGCCCGTTCAACATCGAAACGGAAAAGAAGAACGAGTCGGATGCGAAAAAGGCCGACGGTGCCATTCTGAAAAACGAGAAAGTAGTGGGTGTGATTGAGCTGAAAGACAACAAGACCAAAAACCTCGACGCCGTTAAAGACCAGGCCTTCGGCTACAAGCACAACCACAAGGAATGCAGCTACGTCATATCGTCCAACTTTCACAAGTTGCGCTTCTACATCGACGATGCGACCGACTACGAAGAGTTCGACCTGTACAACCTCGACAAAGAAACCTTCAAGCGCTTTTACCTCTACCTGCGCAAAGAGGGTCTGCTCGATAAGAACCTGCCCAAGCTGCTGCGCGAAGAGACCAAGTTTCACGAAGAAGAGATTTCGAAAAAGCTCTACAAAGACTACTCGAGCTTCAAGCGGAGTTTTTATGAAAACGCTGTTAAGAACAATGCACAGCACGATAAGCTGCTGCTGTTCAAGAAGAGCCAGAAGTTTCTCGATCGCATTTTGTTTTTGCTCTTTGCGGAAGACAAAGGCTTGGTGGGCACCAACTCCATTGTGAACATTGTAGAGAAATGGTCGGGAGCCGACGACGACTACTACCGCCCGCTTTACGAGATGGTGAACACCTACTTCTCGCACCTCTACCGCGGCTATACCTACCAGAAAACCGGCGAGGTGATACCCCAATTTGGCGGCGAGTTGTTTGCCCCCGATGAGGTGCTGGAGTCGCTCACCATGGACGACACCGTGCTGAAAAACGATTTGCTCATCCTCTCCAAATACGACTTCAATAACGATGTAGACGTGAACATCCTCGGGCACATTTTAGAGCACTCGTTGAACGAGGTCGACGATGTGGAAGCCGAGTTGCGCGGCGAAACGCTCGACAAAACCAAGAGCAAGCGCAAGAAAGACGGCGTGTTTTACACCCCCAAGTACATCACCAAATACATTGT
>JBKCGW010000400.1:0-2049 GCA_046303175.1 Flavobacteriales bacterium | reverse complement strand
CGGCTTTTCTGCCCAGGGCTTCACAAGTTCATTCAAACTCAACTCGCCATCGATTCCGCGCACAATTCCTGCAGAATTGATGATTCTCGAGTCGAAATCAAATCGTTGCTGACCATATACAGCCTTAAGCGACAGCCCTTTGAATGGCTTGAAAATGACACGCACACCATCCATGGCGTTGTCGATACCCAAATTGGGTTCCCAGTAGGTGCGAAAACTGAGTCCATTACCGAACTGCTCGTAGAAATTTCCTACCGTTATATCCAGGTTATCGCCGTTGTATCGCACATACCTACTTCCAATACCTGATCCTTTGAATCGGTTGGGGAAACCGAGTATCGCATTCTGATACGATTCAAAACGAACCCCTGCAGTAAATTGACCATACGCATAGGTGAAGTTGCCAAACGTATTCATGGCCGCTTTTGCGTCGGGTACTTGCGCACCTATAGCCTCATCCGGATTGTAATTCTGAAACAAGGTCTGCACATTGCCATGCAGTTGTCCTTTGGTGTCGGCCGACGATTGTTCTTGGGCCGAAACACGCACTGCACACAACAACGAGCATGCAACAAGTATAAATCGCATCATAAAAAAACCTTCAGGAATTGGTTAGGAAAAAAACCTTAGTGTGCCAACTTCAAGAGTTGCTCATGCACTTCTTCTTCATCGCCGGGAGTATATCCTACGTGCTGCCAAACAATTTCGCCCTTGCCATTCAAGAGGAATGTATGCGGCGGTGAATTGACACCCATGGCTTGTGAAAAGGTCTTGTTTACATCGGAGAGAATTTCATATTCCCAGGAAACAGAATTTACATATGGCTTTACACTGTTCACTGTGCGCTGGTCATCGATGGTAACAGCGTAAATCTTAACGCCCGTTTCCTTCTGCCACTCCTCATAGTAATCGGCATACGTATTCAATTCCTTTTTGCATGGGCTGCACCAGGTTGCCCAGAAGCAAACCAAGATTGGCTTTCCATCATTCGAAAGGTCAGCGGTGTTAACGTCTTTACCGTCCATATCCTTTAAGGTTACTGAAGGAAGTGCAGTAACCTGAGCTTTCATGGTAATTGACAGCACTGCTGCCAATGAGAGGAGAATAAGTTTTTTCATGGGTTCAAAATTTGCGGGCGCGCCGTTTTCAAGGATTGTACCAGATTAATTGTGCGTTACTATGAATGACTGTTGTGTTCTCTGTCCTTTCGATTCAGTGACCAAGATATAATATCCATTGGACAATTGCTGTAGATCGATTGTATGTAAATATTGACCTGCAGGCATTAACTCCTCCAAATGCAACTTTCCGGTTGTGTCCACTACTCGAATCTTGATGGATTCATGTGCGCCAGGAACGTTGATATTAAGCTCTCCGTTGGCCGGATTTGGATATATCAGCCATTGTGCTGAAAGCTGCTCGTTTACCTGCAACGATGATCCCGCTTCAAACGTGTATTGCAGAAACGACGGATTGTTGTCAATGGGGGAGAAATCGTAAGAGCCATCGTAGAAAAACAATTCCTCTTCAATTGTAGAAGAGTCTGTCATACTATACAACTTGCAGAAACCATCAAAGCCGCCATACTGGCTTCCGTGAAGTCCGTCACCATTGGTGTCGTGTAGATAAAAATTATAGCAACCGACTGTTGGAAGTTGAAAGACGTTGCTGATGTATTGATAATCGACCTCGTAACCGCCACCGTTATAAAGCACCGAATCCGTTTCATTTCTGATTTCCCATGATACATCGTCGGGGTAGGCATCCAGTGCCAGTTCAAGCCGAACCAGCTGCGTTGAAAGACCAACATCTGCTCTCACTCGAACAGTATCGTTGGCAGCATTCAAGTTTACCGTCTCGATCTGACAACGGATATTGGCGTCGGTAAGTATCTCTGCACCTGAAACCACAAGCGTGTCGGAACTATAAGAAGGCAGCGAACCTGACCATTCGACGGATTGATCGGCAACAGCCCCTCCGATTGAAATTAACAGGGATTGCAGTGTGTCTGTTCCGAGATTTTTAATTACAAGCGTAACATCCACCAAA
>JBKCGW010000399.1:0-7190 GCA_046303175.1 Flavobacteriales bacterium | reverse complement strand
CATTGCAGTTACAATCTTAGTTGTCGGCTTCATCGAATCGGTGGCCAACCAACAACACGACTTTTTCATCAAACCTGCGTCGTTCCATAAGTTGCAATTGAAGTCTATTGCGAACGATGTAAGTAAGTCCGAAGATTTAGTAGCACTCGTTTCAAACGGAAATCCCAACGAATTCTACTTCTTGAATCGCAAAGGGTGGTTGGTAGAGCCCGGGCAATGCAGTGCACCGCACCTGCAAGATTTAACAAACCGCGGTTGTCGCTTCCTCCTTGTGCCCCGAGAGCGATTGCCGATAGACATCCCTTATTCGGTCGCTTTCGATTACGAGCACTATGTTGTGTATCAACTGAAATAGCGTACCTTCGAACTCGTGAAGCGAATTCTGTTCATAACGATGATTGCTGTGTATACGCTGCTCTCGGTAGGTATGCAACTGCATCTGCATTACTGTTGTGGACATCTTTCCGACTTCCACTTCATCCCATCCGATACATGCAATCACACATCGGAAAACAACGATGATCATTGTTGCAAAAAAGGAGATTGTTGTTCGTTCATTCACATCGACTTGAAAGTGGATGAATCACACCAGCCCTCTGAAATAGCCCGATTCATACCGACCATTTTTTCGGAACCGATTGTTTACTCAAACCCGATTGCTTCAGTTAACACCGCTCAGGCAATCACGTTTTCAAAAAACGATTATCCCCCGCCGAATAGCAAACGGTACTTGCTTTTTCATTCGCTCGTTCTTTACGCGTAAGTAGTGTGTTTTGATGTGAGGTCATTTTCGCATCAACTTCAATTTTTTGCGCACTGCTGTGCGCAATGACACAGAATTTACTTGTAAGAAATAGCAATTCAAAAAACATGAAAAAGGCATTTATACTCTTGCTGACACTGACGATTTCAGTATCTGCATTTTCTCAAAAAACTTCCAACAAGCCAATCACCAGCACCTTTTGGGTAGCAGGAGTGTGCGGCATGTGCGAACAAACGATTGAAGCTGCTCTTGATGCTAAGGGTATACTAAAGGCAGATTTTCAACTTTCGAATAACCAGCTAACCGTAACCTATAAGCCTTCAAAAATTTCCGAAACGGAAATCCATGCGTTGCTCAACGCGGTCGGTTACGACACAGAAAAAAGCACCTGCACAGACGAACAATATGCTCGCGTGCACGGCTGCTGTAAGTATCGCGAACTCGAAAAACACTGAGCACCATGCGAATCATTTTCTTGGCGGGACTGATACTTTCAGCTCTCGCGGCTCATGCTCAAGGAGTATCGGGCACGATTACGGGCGAATGGTCTGATGGTAAAACGGAAACCCTCGTTGGCGCCAACGTTGTTTGGAAAGACACCCGTAGCGGCACTCTTACCAACGAGCAAGGAAAATTTCACATTGGCATCCCGCCGGGGGCGCAAAAACTCGTGGTTTTCTATGTCGGCTTTCAGCCGGATACCATCGCCTATACCGGACAAAAAGAAATAAACATCACCCTAAGGCAAGCAGGCAGTGGAAAGGAAATCGTAGTTGAAGGCGAGCGAGCATCGACCTATATCAACTCACGCGATCCACAGCTGTTTCAGGTGATGAACGAGAAAGAGCTTTGCAAGGCCGCTTGTTGCAACCTAAGTGAAAGCTTTGAGACCAATGCCTCCGTCGACGCAGCTTATGCAGATGCTATTACCGGTACACGCCAAATTCGCATGCTCGGTTTGGAAGGCAAATACACTCAAATGTTGTTCGATAATATTCCTTCCGTTCGTGGACTTTCCAGCACGTATGGACTCACCTATGTGCCGGGACCATGGGTTAAAAACATTTACGTTACCAAAGGCGTAGGGTCGATTACCAGCGGTTATGAAAGCATGGCGGGGCAAATCAACGTAGCGCTGAAAAATCCCGACACTGCAGAGCGCTTTCACTTGAATGCATACGCAGGCAATGGTGGACGCATGGAGCTCAATCTTGTGGTTGGGCCAAAAACAGAAAAGGAAGGAGAAATCGTAGTGATAGAAGAAGAACATGCGCATGAGTCCGGAGAAGAACACGAACATGGCGAAGAGCATGAGCACGATGAAGAACATGAGCACCGCCACATTAAGGGAAGCTTGCTTGCGCATGGGGCTATGTCGCAGTTGCGCACCGATATGAACGGGGATGGATTTCTGGATAATCCACTCTTTTCAAACGTTTCCTTGCGCAACGAATGGCACTTCGATGGTCACAGCGGACTGGGTGCCCAAGTAGCACTCAATTATCAAAACATCAACACCGTAAGTGGTCAATTGGATTACAATCCAACCGACGAAGTAAAATCACAACTGTGGGGAGTGAATACACAGACGCGCCGATACGAAGCTTCCACGAAAGTAGGCTACGTATTTCCCGGTAAACCGTGGAAGAGTTTCGGCTCACAGGTGAACGCGCTTTATCACGATCAAGACGGTGAATACGGATTTCAAACTTACAATGGGCAGCAGCGCAGCGGCCGAGTTAACCTGCTTTTCGCATCGCGTATTCTAAACGAAGCGAACACATTCACCACCGGTTTTACCTATGTGTTCGATGATTATCGCGATACGCTTCTCTCCAACTTTGAGGACGATCCAACCATTCAACCCCTAAACCGCCAAGAGCGCGTACCCGGAGTTTTCTTCGAGTACACGTTGAAAGTAGAAGATAAATTCACGCTGGTAGCAGGATTGCGTGAAGACCTTCACAATATCTATGGGCCGTTGTTTACTCCTCGCTTGCACGCGCGATACAGCATCAACGATCATATGACGCTCAAGGCGGTCGGTGGAATTGGTTATCGCACTCCTGTGCTTGTGATGGATAATGTGGGTATGCTCGCATCGAATCGATATGTGATGATTGAAGGCGACCCTGCGCCTAGCGAAAAATACATGGGTCTTGACATTGAAAAATCAAGAAACGCCGGTCTGATATTCACTTGGAAAGGCGATGTGCTTTATCGACCCGCAACATTGAGCATTGATGGATTTATAACGGAGTTCGAAAAGCAAGTCGTCATTGACTACGAAACGCCCGGATATGTATACATCTACAACCTGCAAGGAAAGAGTTTTAGCAATAGCGCACAGGCAGAGTTGCAATGGTCGCCCGTGAGAAGGTTCGACGTTCGCGTGGCATATCGTTGGTTGGAAGCACGCACACAATATCGCGATGGGTTGCGCGATCGTCCTTTGGTGAACCGTCATCGTGCATTTACCAATCTTGCGTTTGAGACTCGCAAAAAAGCAAATGGGTCTCAGTGGCGTTTCGATGCCACCGTGCAGTGGATTAGCCGAAAGCGCATTCCTTTTGTGATCAACAATCATGACGAGCACTTCAACGAGCCATTGAGCACTTGGTCCGATGATTACTGGCAAGTTATGGCGCAAGCAACTTACGTATTCAAAACAAATCTGGAGCTCTACGTTGGAGGTGAAAACCTTACCAACTTCATGGTGCACGATGCCATTATAATGGCGAATGACACAGAATCATCCTTGTTTGATGGATCACTTTTGTGGGGCCCCGTGTTCGGCAGAATGGGATACGTGGGGTTGCGCTGGATACTATAATCAGAGCAAGCTCAACTGCACGTATTGATTCTCAAAATCGAGCAGCCAGCGCTTACGCTGAATGCCGCCGCTATAACCAACATAGGTCCCGTCTTTACCAATCACACGGTGACATGGGATAAGAATCGGAATTGGATTCTTCGCAATTGCAGATGCCACTGCTCGAGTAAGTTTAATATCGCCCAGTTGGCGCGCGATATCCTCGTAGCTGTAAGTTTTTGCAAATGGTATACGCATCAATTCTTCCCAAACGGTTTGCTGAAAGTGGGTTCCTTCCAGGTGCATGGGAATTTCAACGGCAGAATTATGCCCATTGAAGAATAACGACAACGCATGGAGCACGCGATGAAGGTCATGGTCGAAGTCATCCATGCCGGGTTCTTCTACAAAATGGATGCTCGCCAGCATGCCTCGATAACCTTCTACACGAAGCCAACCCATAGGCGATTGAAAATGAACGACCGATTTGCGCATGGGAGTAAATTAAGGCAATTCAGACTTCACAAATCCTTCATTTTATAAAGTTGTTAATCACTACTTTCGCATTTCGTTAAAACCGAAAAAACATGATGAAAAAACTGGTAGAAGAATTTCCCAATCATTTGCGCGAAGCACTGGTGATAGGCCGTGCCGCTCAACTCAATCCGTGCAATAAGACCATTCGCAACATTGTCATTTCCGGCCTAGGCGGTAGCGGTATCGGTGGAAAAATCGTAAGTCAGCTCGTTGCCGAAAAATGTTCGGTTCCTGTAGTATGTACCAGCGACTACGTTTTGCCGGAGTTTGTAAATGAAGACACATTGGTAATCATAAGCAGCTATAGTGGTGATACGGAAGAAACGGTTGCGGCCCTTCAAGAGGCTATAGCCAAGAAGGCAGAAATTGCCTGTGTTACCAGCGGTGGAAAGATTGCAGCTGCAGCAAAAGAGCATGGCTTCAACCACATCATCATTCCGGGTGGAAATCCTCCGCGATCTATGTTTGGCTACAGCTCTGTTCAGCTGTTCTATGTGCTCCGTCATTACGGATTCATTGATGGCAGCTTCGAGCAAGAAGTAGAGAACAGTATTTCGCTTATCGAAAATAATATCGACGATTTGCGTTCGGCTTCAAAGAGCATTGCTGAGATGGTTGTTCATCGCATTCCAATTCTCTACAGCGAGGCCATGTACGAAGGGGTTGCTATTCGCTGGCGCCAGCAAATCAATGAGAACTCGAAAATGCTATGCTGGCATCACGTGTTCCCCGAAATGAACCATAACGAATTGGTTGGTTGGACAGGAGGTGATAATCGCGTGGCGGTAATCATTATTCGCAACGAAGACGACCACAAGCGCTCACAACTGCGCATGGATCTTTGTAAGAAGTTGATGGGCGAGAAGTGTGATACCATCATCGAAGCTTGGTCGAAAGGAAAGACGCGCATCGAACGTACGATGTACCTCATTCACCTCGGAGATTGGATTAGCATCGATTTAGCTGAATTGCGCAACGAAGACGCTGTGGCTATACCTGCTATCATCTTCTTGAAAAATGAGTTGTCGAAGGTGAATTGATATTCATGAAGAAGCCTGTTGTTTTCCGCGACTTAGGCAGCATGGATTATAAGGCCTGCTGGGATTTACAGGAGGTTTACTTCAATCAAACCGTTCAAATAAAATTTGATAATCGGGCGAAAGCCCCTGAAGAACAAGTGGTCACAACCGACCACTTGTTTTTTGTAGAGCACCCCCATGTGTATACGCTTGGCAAAAGCGGAGACATTGCGCATCTGTTACTCGATGAGGATGCATTGGCTAAAGTTGACGCTCGCTATTACGCTATCAATCGCGGAGGCGACATCACCTATCATGGTCCCGGGCAAATTGTAGGGTATCCCATTTTCGATCTCGATCATTTCTTTAGTGATATTCACAAATACTTACGATATCTGGAGGAAGCCATCATTCGTACGTTGGCTGATTACGGGATCATTGCAGGTCGCATAGACGGACTCACCGGCGTATGGCTTGATGCAGAGCTCGGGCCGAAAGCGCGCAAAATCGCTGCCCTAGGAGTAAAGTGCAGTCGCTGGGTCACGATGCACGGTTTCGCTTTCAACGTGAACGCTGATTTGTCCTACTTCAACCACATCATTCCCTGCGGAATTACAGACAAGGCTGTCACCTCCATGCATCTCGAGCTAGGAAGGTCGTTGGACATCGAAGAGGTGAAGGGACGATTGAAACATCATTTAGCCGAGGTTTTCGAGCTTGAATGGGTGTAGTAAGCTTGATGCTCAGTAAGGCCATTAATCGGTTATTTTTGCTACTTCCGAAATAGATATGGATAAACCACGTGTTGGAGTATTAGGAGGCGGTTCTTGGGCTACTGCTCAAGTGAAATTGTTGTGCAAAAACACAGACAAGGTCTATTGGTGGATGCGCAACAAAGAAGCCATCGATCACATACGACAATTTGGGCACAACCCCAATTACATCCAAAGCATTGAGTTTGAAAAAGACCAGCTCCATGTAACGGATAATCTGCAGGAAGTGGTGGATAACAGCGATTACATTATTGTAGCCATTCCATCGGCATTTGTTCATGAGGCCTTTCAACACTACAAGCCCACGGGTTTAGAGAATAAGGTGTTGTTCTCCGCCATCAAAGGGGTAATCAACGAGTTCGATTCCATTCCCGCACGTTACTTCCACAAACAACTTGGTGTGCCATACGAAAACATCGGTATCGTTTGCGGTCCTTGTCACGCTGAAGAGGTAGCCATGGAAAAGCTATCATACCTTACCATTGGATGTTCCGACCTAGCGAAGGCTGATCGCATGGCTGCCATGCTCGGTTGTCGTTTCATGAAAACCAACACCACCGAAGATGTCTTTGGTGCCGAGTTGGCCGCTATTCTCAAAAACGTCTACGCTGTCGCATCCGGAATTTGTCATGGCCTTGGTTATGGCGACAATTTTCAGGCGGTATTAATCAGCAGTGCCATTCGCGAAATGGAGCGCTTCATTGATACGGTGCATGAAATTCATCGCGACGTGAAAAGCAGTGCCTACCTAGGCGACCTTCTTGTAACCGCTTATTCGCCCTACTCGCGCAATCGTACCCTAGGAACCATGGTAGGAAAAGGCTACAGTGTGAAGTGGGCTACCATCGAAATGAACATGGTTGCGGAGGGGTATTACGCAGCCAAAGGCATTCATGAGATCAATAAAAAATTCAACGCCGACATTCCCATTGCCGATGCGGTGTATCGCATCCTTTACGAGAAGATTTCTCCTGTCATGGAGATGCGAATTTTGACAGATAAGCTTTCTTAAAAGTAAGCCACGAATTCACGAATGCTTTTCTGAAAATAGATTCGTGAATTCGTGGCGCAAAATCCCACATGGAATTCACTCGGACAATGGCGCGCCAAATCATGGGTGCCCCGAGCTCAATGGAGGGAAATTTTGGATGGTTGTTCAAAACCTGTCAGCAGGCAATAGAAAGCCGGTGAAGTGAGTTAGTAATTTGCCCGATGAACAACACTATCATGAATCGCATACTCACGCTCATATTCGTTTTGCTGCAGCTTTCGTTGACAGCCCAAGT
>JBKCGW010000398.1:0-5875 GCA_046303175.1 Flavobacteriales bacterium | reverse complement strand
ACCGGCTTCTTTACGACCGGCTTCTTTGCGACTACTTTTTTCGCAACTGCTTTTTTAACCGCTGCCTTTTTCACTGGAGCCTTTGCCACTTTCTTCACCGGCTTGGCTACCTTTTTAGCAACCTTCGCTACTTTTTTCGGCGCAGCCTTTTTAGCAACCGGTTTTTTAGGAGCAACTTTTTTAACAGCCGCCTTCTTGATTGGCTTCACTACTTTTTTGGGAGCTGCCTTCTTCACAACCTTTTTGGCTGCAGGCTTTACGGCCTTTTTTGCAGGCTTCTTCGCTACAACTTTTTTGGCTACTTTTTTTGTTGCCATGGTGGTAAGTTAATTTAGTTTGAAAAGGGCGATTTTAGTGGGCTTACCTTCTTCTATTTCAACCTCATACCCATCAATAAGGGTTTCCGTCAACTCCAGGGCATCCGCCAAAATCTGAGTGCGAATATATTCTGAATTTGAAGCAACCGCTTCCTGAATTGCATTGCTTGACAGAATCTTGACATTTATTCGGTCGGTAACCTCAAAACCGGCCTCTTTTCTGAGGTTTTGTATGCGGTTCACGATTTCACGGGCAACGCCTTCATTGCGCAACTCGTCATCCAAAGTTATGTCAAGAGCTACGGTCAGTGCGCCATCGTTGGCCACTTTCCAGCCCGGAATGTCGACAGGGATAATTTCCACATCCTCTGCTATTAATTCGATAGCCTCTCCTTCGAGATGCATGGTGTAGGTGCCGTCGGTTTCAATAGCGCGAATGATTTCCTCTCCGTTGGACAACGCAAAAGCTTGAACGGCCTTCATGTGCTTGCCGCACTTTTTACCTAATGTTTTGAAGTTGAGCTTCAGATTTTTTACGATGCGCGCTTGCGACTCATCCACTAATTCGAGCTGCTTCACGTTCGTTTCGGCCAGAATAATTTCCTTCACCGAATCGATGCGCTCCTGGTCGCGTGCGTGCAAAACAGGTATTCGAATGGCGCGCAATGGCTGGCGCACACGCAAATTTTCTTTTTTGCGAATCGACAAAACCATCGATGAAATTTTCTGTGCGAAATCCATTCGGCTCTCCAACTCTTCATCGATAAGAGAAGCATTGGCGGTCACCATGAAGCTCAAGTGAACGGATTCTGCCAATTCTCCCGAACTATTAGTCGCTGCCAAACGCGCAGATTCCGTGAGGTTTCGATACAACCAATCACAGAAGAATGGAGCAAACGGAGATGCGAGTTGCGCCACCGTTAGCAAGCATTCGTGAAGGGTTTGATAAGCAGCTTGCTTATCGGTACTCAACTCTCCATGCCAGAAACGCTTGCGCGAAAGACGCACGTACCAGTTGGAAAGGTGTGCATCGACAAACTCTTCTATTGCTCGCGCTGCAGTGGTCGGATTGAAATCATCCAGACAATCTGTTACGGTTCGAATCAAACTATTCAACTTCGAAATAATCCAACGATCAAGCTCACTGCGCTCGCTCATCGGCAGAGTATTCGAGCCGTCGATTACATAGCTATCGATGTTGGCATAGATGGCGAAGAAGCCATATGTGTTGTAAAGCGTTCCGAAAAACTTGCGTTGTACTTCTGCGATACCCTCTACATCAAACTTCAAGTTATCCCATGGCTGAGCATTGGTAATCATGTACCAGCGTGTAGCATCGGGGCCATAGTTTGCAATGGTCTTGAATGGATCCACCGCATTATTGAGTCGCTTCGACATCTTGTTGCCATTCTTGTCGAGCACGAGTCCGTTTGAAATTACGTTTTTGTACGCAACTGAATCGAAGCACATCGTTGCAATGGCGTGCAGCGTATAAAACCAGCCACGCGTTTGATCTACACCCTCGGCGATGTAGTCGGCAGGGAACGCTTTGCGCTCATCGATAAGCTCCTTGTTTTCGAACGGATAGTGCAGCTGTGCGTAGGGCATAGCACCGCTATCAAACCACACGTCAATCAAATCCGATTCGCGATGCATGGGCTTGCCTGTGGCAGAAACCAGAATGATGTCATCTGCATAAGGTTTATGCAAATCGAATCGCTCGTAGTTTTCCTTGCTGAAGTTGCCCGGCTCAAACGATTCAAGCGGATTGGACTTCATCACACCGGCCTGAACACTTTTCGCAATCTCTGTCTTCAACTGCTCAGCGCTACCAATGCAAATTGCTTCAGCTCCGTCTTCGCTGCGCCAAATAGGCAATGGAATTCCCCAGAAACGTGAGCGTGAAAGATTCCAGTCGTTGGCGTTTTCAAGCCAGTTTCCGAAACGTCCTGTGCCTGTGGATTCAGGTTTCCAGTGAATGGTGTTGTTGAGCTCAACCATGCGCTCGCGTACCTGAGGAATCTTGATGAACCAGGAATCGAGCGGATAGTAAAGCACTGGCTTATCGGTGCGCCAGCAATGCGGGTAATTGTGCTCGTATTTCTCTTTCTTGAAAAGCTTGTTTTCGTTTTGCAACTTCAAGCAGATACGCTCATCGACACTCAAGTAATTGAGTTTCGATGTATCTTTCATGAAGCCCGAAAGGCTCTGCTTTTGAAGCGCGAGCTCGGTTTCCTTTTCTGCCTCTGTGTAGTAATCTTCCTTCACATACTCTTCTCCAAACAGAAAAACGCCATCGCTAACTTCCGGTACAAATCTTCCGCGGCGATCCACCAGTGTAAGCGAATCGATGTTGTTTTGCTTCGCTACACGGAAGTCATCGGCACCAAACGATGGCGCGATATGCACGATTCCGGTTCCATCTTCCGTAGTAACGAAATCGCCTATAATAACACGAAACGCATCGCCGGCAGGCTGCACAAATGGAAGCAACTGGTTGTAGCGCGTTCCTTCCAGTTCTGCACCCTTGAGTGACGACAGAATAGCATACGGCACTTGTTTATCGCCTTGCTTGTAGTCATCAAACGACAATTCCGCCTGTACAGGTGAAAAGTACTTGCCCAATAATTCCTTCGCCAGCACCACTTGAACGACAGCTCCGGAATGTTGGTGAATGGTTTTTACGACTACGTATTCGATGTTCTTTCCAACCGCCAGAGCCGTATTGCTGGGCAAGGTCCAAGGTGTAGTTGTCCAAGCCAGCATGTAGGTTGGCAAGCCACTTTCTTTCAACGCTTGAAGAGGTGTTTCCTTCACCTCAAACATGGCAACCGCCGATGTATCCTTCACGTTGCGATAGCATCCCGGCTGATTCAATTCGTGCGAACTGAGACCCGTTCCTGCTGCCGGTGAAAATGGCTGTATGGTGAAGCCCTTGTAGAGCATTCCCTTGTTGAACAGCTGTTGCAACAACCACCATACACTTTCAATGTATTTGTTGTCGTAGGTGATGTAGGGATCGGTCATATCTACCCAATACCCCATAACACGCGTAAGCTCTTCCCACTTGTCGGTATACTTCATCACCTCCTTGCGGCAGGCGAGGTTGTATTCTTCGACTGTTATTTTTTTGCCAATATCCTCCTTGGTAATTCCCAATGTTTTTTCCACCGCGAGTTCGATGGGAAGCCCGTGTGTATCCCATCCCGCTTTGCGTTTTACCTGTTTTCCCTTGAGGGTTTGGTATCGGCAAAAGATGTCTTTGATGGTACGAGCCATCACGTGGTGAATGCCGGGCATCCCATTGGCACTGGGCGGGCCTTCATAAAAGACAAAAGGGTTGTCTGCACTGCGTTCATCGATGCTTCGCTGAAAGATGCGATTAGCATCCCAGAAAGCCATCACCTCATCGGCAATGACAGGAAGGTTGAGGCCTTTGGATTCGCGGTAAACTTGAGCCATGGGGTATATGGAAAAGGTTCGCGAAGATAGGGAAATTGGGGACTGAGTACTGAGTACTGGGGACTGGGGACTGGGGACTGGAGACTGGAGACTGGAGACTGGAGACTGGAGACTAATATCTAACAATCAGTAGCTATTACCAAGTATCCATTACTCAGTATCCAGTACCCAGTACCCAGTACTCAGTACTCAGTACCCAAAAAATTACACCTTCGAGATCTTAATCATATTCGTCATTCCCTGCTCGCTAATAGGCATAGAAGCCAAGTGAATGATGAAATCACCTTCCTTGATATGATTGTTTTTCTTGAGGAAGAAACGGATGTCGGCAATGGTTTGATCGGTGCTCACCATTTTGTCGTAGTAGAATGCGTGCACACCCCACACCAGATTCATTTGTGTGAGAATTTTTTTGTTGCTGGTGAATACAAATACGTTGGCATTGGGGCGCCAGCTGGAAATTCGGTAACCGGTATAACCACTGAACGACATTGTAACGAGCGCTGAGGCATGGACACGCGCGGCCAAACGGCATGCGCTGTAACAAACGCTGTCGGTCATGAAGCGCGTTACGTCAATATCGTTGGGCATTTCTTCGTGGTAATAGATACCACCGTAGGTCTCTGCTTCCGTGATGATGTTGTTCATGATCCTCACGGCTTCAGCAGGATACTTACCGACAGATGTTTCACCGCTGAGCATCACAGCATCAGCGCCATCAAGCACCGCGTTGGCTACGTCGGTTACTTCAGCGCGCGTGGGAGTCATGTTGGTTACCATGCTCTCCATCATTTGGGTGGCCACAATTACCGGCTTTGCAGCAGAAACGCATTTCTTCACGATTCGCTTTTGGATCAGCGGAACACGTTCGAGCGGAATTTCAACGCCCAGGTCACCGCGAGCTACCATCACAGCATCCGTTTCGCGGATGATATCGTCAATTTGATCTACCGCTTCGGGCTTCTCAATTTTCGCAACAACCTTCGAGTGTTTGTTGGCACGCGCGATAATTTCTTTGAGTGCAACCACATCTTCTGCGTTGCGCACAAACGACAAGCCTATCCAATCGATATCGTTGTTGAGAGCAAACTCCAAATCTGCCAAATCCTTCTCGGAGAGTGAAGGCAACGACACTTTAGTATTGGGCAAGTTGAGTCCCTTTTTGGAAGAAAGCGGACCACCCTGTATGATTTCACACTCAACGGTATCTTTTCCATTGGTTGACAGAATGCGCAATGCCAATTTGCCGTCGTCGAGCAATACGGTCTCGCCTGCCTTTACATCTTGCGCAAACTCCTTGTAATTCGTGTAGATGATTTTATCAGTACCAATTTGCTTGGTGGTAGAAATGGTAATCTTGTTGCCGGTTACAATTTCCACGCAGCCATTCTCCATTTCACCAACGCGAAGCTTTGGACCCTGCAAATCGGCAAGCATGGAGGTATTCAAGCCCAATTCGCGGTTAATCTCGCGAATGTTATCGACCACTTTTTGATGGTCTTCATACGTGCCGTGTGAAAAATTGAGACGGGCTACGTCCAATCCATTTTGAATCATTTGCATGAGCACCTCTTTCGAGCTGCTGCTTGGGCCTATGGTTGCTACTGTCTTTGTTTTGTTCATGTTGTTGTAATCATCTGTTCTCGTCGAGCAGATTGTCTTTAAATTTTAACTTCTCTACTTCTTGCCTTTGAAATGTGAGCACGAAGTCATTTTGTCGTAATCCAACCAACAGCTTTTCCATGGTCGACTCGGTAGGTTGCTCGATTTTCAATAGATAATCGAACTGCACGAGGTCGGGCATGAAGGTGCCATCGGGTGTTTTGTTATCGATCAATGTGAACACGGTTTGATCTACCGGGTGCATCCAACGAAAGCGGGCATGTTGGGTGGTGGAGCGTTTGCCATCGACCACAACATCTTCTATGCGCACCAAGCGCCATCCCAAACTTTTATTGAGCGACCAAGCCAGGCGATAGTCTTTTTCATGGCTGCTTACACCGATGATCTCAAAATCGTATTCGTCTTCTATTTCGAGGGTGTGAAAGGCCACTTACTGTCTCATTTACAAGCAGACAATTCCTGTTGTTGCCAAG
>JBKCGW010000397.1:0-1443 GCA_046303175.1 Flavobacteriales bacterium | reverse complement strand
TTACACGAATGATCCTGCGCTGGCGCTCTATGCCGTGCCTGTGAGAGATGAAGTCTTTTCATTCACCCGAACCATCCTCAACACACCCGATCTCTTCACCAACCTCACCAGCCTCAATTTCGACAATGTTCAGGAGAAGCTATTCGCTGCAAAAGACACCTATGACCAAAACGGAATTCCAAGCGGAAGAAGCATTGTAGAAATAGACCTTACCTCAGGCGATGTAATTACCCTGGGTCAGCTTGTAGATTTCCCCTACTTCGTGGGCGGTTCTTCCCTCTTCGATCAAAACTCAGGCACCTTTATGCTGGTAGGCATCACAACCGACGGTATGCTTGAAATGATCGCTTTCGATACCTACACGAACACCTACACAACCGGTTTTGTGCCCGATAACGTTTCGGAAATCAAATGCGACAACACACAGTTCGCTCAAAATCGTTACGCGGCCATATCAGGAGTTGAGCAGCAATCAACGGTGACTTTCAATGTATACCCCAATCCTGCATCGGATGTGTTGAATCTGGAATGCACCACTGCAGAACCGGTTCAGGTGCAAATCTTCTCTTCAATGGGTGAGCTGGTTTATGAGAAACAGAACGTTTCCGTTAACCGATTGAACATAGACATGTCCATCCTATCTCCGGGACTTTACACCGTAAATCTGACCCGTGCGAAGCAAACAGTATCGAAGAAGGTACTGGTGAAATAGACTAGGTATCTTGCTAGACGCGACCCAGCCCCAGCGGGGCGTAACATCCGGATTGCCAATTTTCTGTTTGAAAAGAAATACTCGTTCTAACATAGATGATGATCTTCAAAATCCATCATCCATAAAGCGCTACGACAAACTGAGTATTGGCATATCAATTTGAAACATACAATTTTCGATTCTTAATGTACATGGTACCCAATGGGACTTCCACGAGCTCTCTGCCCATTAAATCGAATATTCTATCATCATCGGACTCTTTGCTTGAAAGCTCTGTTATTCCGGCAGCAATACAATCATCCAGATTCGTGTTGAGTCTAATCCATCTGTTCGAAGATTGGCTTTCCACAAAGTTCAGGATATTACCATCACATTCAAATTCGACGTATTGCACGGCGATGTTTCCAAAGTTATAATCAATTGTCAGGGTGTCGTTGGCGAACCAATAAGGATTCGTCCCGGGAAGTGCGTTCTCGTCGCCTGCTTCGAACGTATTGTAGAGAGAATCACAGTTACTGCCAATGCAGTAATAAGTATACTTAACACCATCTTCTAAGATGTAAAGGGTGTTTGAAAAACCTTCCGGTATCCATTTACCTTCAACAGAGTATGTGTTTTGCGCATGTACCTGTAGTCCAACACACACAAGTAGTACCAACAGTAATCGTTTCATCATCTTTTGATTTTCTTGAATTTACCGTAAAAATAAGCTCCATCTGATAGGTATCTCT
>JBKCGW010000396.1:0-3666 GCA_046303175.1 Flavobacteriales bacterium | reverse complement strand
CCAGTTTATCGATGGTTTTTTCCATCTTTTGCTCAAACTCTAATTGCTTGAATTGTTCCAACGCACGATCCAGTTCTTTCTCCAAATCTTCGTTGTTTAAATCCATCTTGTCGAGCTCTTTTTGAATCTCTTCCTTGTTCAGCTCCTCCATGAGGCGCTGCATTTCTTCCATCATCTTCTGGAGCTCCGGCGTCATAACCTGCTCCATCAATTCTTCGAGTTGCTTTTGCTTTTCTTGGAGTTTCTCGTTGGGTTGATTGAACTCGTTTTCTTGCTGATTCTTTTCCTTGTTTTGCTCCTGAATTTCTTCTACTTGTTTTTGCAACTCTTGCTGGCGCTTCATCAACTCTTCCAACTTCTTTTTGTCCTGCCAGTTCATCTCTTTTTTATCTAGCAACTGACGCTGAAGTTCTTCCAGTTGTTTTTCCAGCTCCTTGGCTTCCTTAACGCTCTCTTCAAGTTTATCCTTGATTTCTTCGTTTTTCTGCTCAATGTTTTCTTCCAATTCCTCAGCACTTGGCACTACATATTCGCGCTCACCGGTAGTGGCTGATTTCGACCCACGGAAGCCATCGTTATCCCATATTTCGAAATAATAGGTGAACACATCGCCGGGTTGTATGCCCATCTCGCCAAGGTTCCACGAGTGAAAGAAAATGTCGCCTGTGGCTTCTTGGTTAACAGGAAGGTCAATGGTGTGGAGATTGTCTTCGATGGCCGCGCCGTCGCGTTTGCTGAGGCGATAATTGAACGTAAGTCGGCGGAACCCGTAATCATCTTTCACCTCTCCGGTAAAGTACAGCCACTTGAAGGATGCGCTGTCTTTTTCCTCTTGCATGGAAATGGAAGGATGCAAATCGGGCACAACCTGAATGCGATAATTCAAGCTATCTCCAAAGGGAATGTAGCGATTGGATGTTTGAATCGTGTATCCGAGCGATTGTGTTGCTGTTTGGCGGAAGTTTGCACGATCACCATTGGCGGGTAATGTGTACGTGCTGTCGCCGAAGTGCAGCAAGAGTTGTTCGCTGTTTTGTGTGTTGAAGTTCCAATTTAGTTTGGTTCCTTCAGGCACCACCAAATCTCCTGTATTTTGAATGTTTTCTTGAAGGCGTTTGAGGTAGGGTGGGAAGTCGAGTGTAATGTCGAAGTCCATTAATCGTGGAGAAGGAATTACCCGTAATTCATATTGATCCGAGAAAAATCCGTTGGCGCTGAATGCGAAAGACAAATCCTCTTGCACGTTTTTGAATGTGTGCGTAAAGGCGACCGAGCTTTGTTTTTCTAACAGAAACTGCTGAGATCCGATGAGCACATACACTTTCTCCGGAATCTCTTTTCCGCTAAGCTCAATAGCAACAGTGTAATCTTTGTTCTCCGGCGTGGTTAGGTTTTCATTCGTTACACGAATGGTAAAGGGCGCTTCCTCTGCCACGATTTGCCCGTGCTTGATGAGTCTTTCTGTTGGCTTGGTAAGAATGCTCGGGGCGGCAAATAACAAAATGATGACGATGCTTACGGGAGGCAATACCCACTTGAGGTACTTGCGATTTTCACGGAAGTCAACGGCGTTTGAAAAAGGGACTGGGCGGAGTTCGCTAATTTTTTGAGCGATACTCGCTTCGAGCAACGAGTTATCGCCGCTACCGGCCATTGATTTCAGTTGGAGTGTATTGAGAAGTTTGTCCTGAACGTGCGGAAAATGTTGTCCGATTATTTGAGCGGCCTGCTCGTGTGATATGATTTTTCCGAGACGGAAAAGTTTTGAAAGCGGGAGTAAAAAGAATTTCGCAAGAACGAACAAAACAGAGCCTACAAAAGACCAAAACAGAAACGTACGCATGGCTATGCTGAAGCGCCCGAAGTATTCTGCCAGCGTCACCAACAAGTAGGTAAAGAATATAATCGCGAGGCAATACAGAGCCCCGCGAATCATTAGGTTCTTGTAATACTTTCGAATGAATACATCGAGTTTCTGTAAGAGCTGATGATATTCACCGGAGGAGTTGTTCATGTCTTAAAATGTGCTGCTGAATCGAAGCGCATCAAAAATACGCGATTGCCGTTGAGAACCTGCAGCTACGAAGGCGTTTCAATAAAATTAACGAACACTACTTGAATTCGGAATAGCTCCAAACCCCAATCATCTGTTCGCGAATGAATTTACGCGCTAAATCGTAGACGTCGTTTTGACTCGTATACCAAACTGTTTTGTTGGCGGTTGACTCCGCTTTGTGTTTGCTGAGTTTTACGATTTCAATACCATGAATCGGAGCTTCTGTGCGCTCGAGCAGATCAATGTGGTCGAGCGACTCTTGCTTGTCGCGATAAATGCTCCCATCGCGATTTATAACGGCCTTTCTCATGGTTTTACAAATCGTTTGCTAACGGATTGAGTGTTGAATGCGTTCATTTTGGGAGCAGTGATTTTCGGAACATTTGTCTGCGAACAATTTGTCACAAGCCCGATGAATAATCTGTTGTCGGTGAACAAGTGATTTATCAAACGCGATGAAAAAATGATGAGGATGAATTTGGGTCGAATATAATTCCAATAACTTATTCCTTTGGGGAATAGGGATGCTTCAATAGGTCATATTACTTTCGCTTCATGAACACGATACGCCAACATTTCGAGCAGGCTCACCGCTTGTTGGAACAAGTGATGAACGATGAGTCCTTTTTAGAATCCGTGCAACGTGCAGGGGAGATTATGACGACATCGATCCAATCGGGCAATAAGATTATGTCGTGTGGCAACGGTGGAAGCATGTGCGACGCTATGCATTTTGCCGAAGAGTTATCCGGTCGTTACCGCGAGAATCGTGCGCCATTGGCGGCGCTCAGCATAGGCGATGCGTCGCATATGAGTTGTGTTGGAAACGACTATGGCTATCAGTTTGTTTTTTCACGATTCGTTGAGGGACTTGGCCGTGAGGGCGATGTATTGTTGGCGATTTCCACCAGCGGCAATTCGCCCAATGTGCTGGAGGCAGCCCGCATGGCGCAGTCGAAGGGGATTCGTGTGGTTGCATTAACAGGCAAGGATGGTGGAGCATTGGCGGCGTGTTGTGACGCAGAGGTGCGTGTGCCATGGATGGAATACGCCGATCGTATCCAAGAGGTTCACATCAAGGTAATACACGCGCTCATCGATTACATCGAGCGACATTGTAAGCACTAGAAAAGGCGGGCAATAGAGTCTTTCCCGCACAACAACATCAGAAATAATTTTTAGGCTATGCTAATCAAAACGTTTGGCAGTGCTGTGTTTGGAGTAAACGCGGCCACCATTACCATTGAAGTTAATGTAGACAGAGGGGCACAAATTGCCATAGTTGGCCTGCCCGACTCGGCGATTAAGGAGGCCCAGCAGCGCATTCGGGCGGCGCTTGCGAACAGTGGTTATGAGTTTCCTGTTCGCAACATCACCATCAACATGGCTCCCGCCGATTTAAGGAAGGAAGGAACCGCTTATGATTTGCCGTTAGCGGTCGGATTACTTGCGGCGACAGAAGCGTTTTCTTCCGATGAATTGGCGCATTATATCATGATGGGTGAGCTCAGCTTAGATGGCAGTTTGCGTCCAATTCGCGGATCGCTACCCATAGCAATACAGGCTCAGAAGGAGGGTTTCAAAGGGATTATCCTTCCGTCGGCCAATGC
>JBKCGW010000395.1:0-5675 GCA_046303175.1 Flavobacteriales bacterium | reverse complement strand
ACAAAGATGGTATCCCCATCCAGAATGAGCGTATCTGATGGGGAGTAAAACAAAGAATTAGACCACAAAGACAGGGGAACCAACAAGATCCCAAGAGCAACCAATAAGCATTTGTATGGAAGACCTCTGATAAGCACCAATGCCAATTTATATCGGCAAGATAGTGATTACTTCTTGCTGTCAGATGAGCCGTACGTTTTAACCTTCAAGCCCTTTCGAGCACCTTGCTGAACAGAATTCTTTTGTTCAGCGGGCGCAGTAACCTGCGTTTCGGCGGCAACGTGCGTTTCAGGTGTCGATTCAACTTGCACCTCGACCGCATTGCATTGAGCAGTTTGCGAAGGACTCTCTGCGAGTTCCGGAGAGTCTATCGACTCCTTCATATTGGACTTAGTGGCTACCGGCTGAGCAGCAGCGCTGTTTTCTACCTGTACTTGCGGCGCACTTGGCAAAACCGCTTGATTATCGGTTTGAGTTTGGGCCGGGACAACACTTGATGCAGACGAACTGCTAATCTCAGCATCTGTTGAACCTAAGCTCCAAGCGATGCAGGCTGTGGTTGAAGTCAGCAACAAAGCCGCATACCAAACATTGAAGCGCGTGGCGCTGAGTCGAGTAAAATTCGACCACCATAACTTTCTGCGCATTCCACTGTAGGCCGCTTCCGGAACTTCGGGGCGGTAGTCGGACATAACCGAGCGCACTTGATTAAAAAAACGATCTTCAGACATGTTCATGATTTTTTACGGTTGCGATATTTTTTAGTTCCCTTTGCAGGTGAGTCTTAGCACGTGAAAGTTGTGACTTGGATGTATTCACATCTATTCCCAGCATGTCGCTGATTTCCTTGTGCATAAATCCTTCAATCACATACAGATTAAAAACGGTTTTATATCCTATCGGCAGACGTTCGATGCATTGCATCATTTCTTCTGCCGTGAATTCCAAGTCTTCCCATTGCGCAGGCTCTTCTTGCGTGCGCATCAAGTCATCCACATCCTTTTGGAATGCGTGTTTCAGGTTCTTGCGGTAGTTAGTGATGGAGGTATTCACCGCAATTCTTCGCATCCATCCTTCGAAACTGCCTTCGTGGTTGTAGCTGCCGATATTGTTATAGACCTTCACAAAAACTTCCTGCAAGACATCCTGAGCTTCCATTCGGTTTCCTGCATATCGCATACAGATACCGAATAGCAATGAAGAAAACTTCTTGTAAAGAGCATCCTGCGCGTTTCTTTCACCGCGGATACACCCTTCAATTATTTGCTTCACTTCTTGCATTCTATGGTAAAACTAAAATAGCTCGCGGGAGGTTGCATAACCTTCCCAAAATGCATGAAAATTAACGTAGCCGAGACTAGAGGAGACTGTTCCCTTATAAATCGCGAGGCTTCAATCGATGACTAAGTGCATGATAATCAACAAACCAAATTATTTTCAGACTGTAGCTGTTGTCCGGGGGCAATGCCAGTGTGTACTGCACGTCGGAAGGCAGTGACACCCCGACATTGTTGTTGAAATCGGTGATATTATTCTTCCAAACCAGGCTTAACTCACTACCCGGTGTGAAAATCCAGGTAAACACCATATCAATTGTGAACGTATTGAAGTTCTGGTCAGCACCTCTAAAGGTGGTTGGCAGCATTTCACCATCCTCACCCAGCGAATAGAATTCATTGAATACCGAGTATCCCCAATAGTGCCTCACGCGTGTATTCAATACGGCGAATGCATTCATGGCGTATTTCAGTGTGAGCACATTGGTGTGGGAGATGACATCCCGTTTTCCAAATATGGGTCTCTGCTCTTCTTCATCTTCAAAACCATATCCGAACCCAATGTCGTTGATGTGGCTCTGGTAGCTGTAGACATAGGTTAAGAACCAATGATCGTTGAATCGGATGCGAGGCGCGAAGCGAACGTTGTAACGAAAACGATTGCTATCCTTGTAAAAACCATAACCGGTGCCTATGTCGATTGCGATTTTCTTGCGGTAATCGCTGCTATACCATCCATAAATCATGGCGTTGGTGTAGGTTCGGAAGTAACGGCCCCACACCCGAGGTTCGAAAAAGTCGTTTCCCCGAATGGGATTGCCATCCACATTGATCCCCCAAGTGTTGAACTTTCGGGTTGTAATACCCGCAGAACCTTCGAAAGAAAGTGACGCGAATTTTCTGGGGGCATAGAGGTTTTCCCACATAATGGAGAAGTCACTCCACATTCTGTTGAAACGGCCAAAAGGCTTGAAGATGCTGTATCCGTTTGTGAGCCATCCTCCAATTGAGTTGTTGGCTTGAAGAAAGCCCAAATCGGTTGGGTCGTAGGTATCAGTCTCGATCCATTGGCCCAACGACGCAGTCCAGTTTCCGCTTATTTTATTGAGAGAAACATCTTCTCGGAATCCGGTTGCATCCGAGCGATTGAGATCGAATGCCGGACCCGTCTTCATGGAGTAAGCTCCGCTACCCGAAATACTCAAGGTATTGGATTTATTCCGAAAATCGAAAGTAGTTCCTGTTACGTTGGCATCATAATCCTTTCCGCTACGCAGCACGCTTGTGTTTATGAACGAAACAAACGAGTTATTCGGCAATACCTGATCGAAAACCGTAACGTTGTAGTTGGTTAAGGTAGAAGTTTGAATGCTGCGTGTTTGGCCGGTAATCGTATCCTGAATGGTTGCCTTACTGGGAGCAGTAACCGCATTGAAAAATCCGATTCCCAGCTTGTCTTTATTCCGGCCGGAAATCTTCATCGCATTGATAATTTGATCTTGTGCCGGGTTTTCTATCAGCACTTCATTTTCTTGCAACGAACTGTAGGCCTCGTAAGAGCGGAATGGGCGTTCAAATCCAATTCTCCTGGAGTAAAACAAATTGCCCTTTGAGAACAACTCGGTGCCTTCTGTAAAGAACTGTCTGTTATCGGTAAACTGCAGCTCAAAGGCGGTGAGATTGAGCACTTCCTGATCGCTGATTGTTTGACCGAAATCGGGAATGAGCGTAGCATCGAGCGTGAATGCATCATTCAGGCCCAGCTTCAGATCGAGACCGAAATTATAGCTCCATGATTGGTTACGCCCTCCGGCTTCCAGACCCTCTGTATTGTAATAACCCGAAGTGTAAGGGAATAAAAAGATACGTCTTGGCGGTGCGATATTCCCGATGCCTGTCAACGTTCCCATTTGAGTAAGCGTGCCTGCCACCGCTGGGTTTACACCGTTCCAAAAACCACGATGACGTGTGCGACGGATATCTCGAATGAAGTTGACATTCCAGGTTTGCTCGGCAGTTTTAGGAAAGCGTATGGCTGCAAATGGGATTTTCAACTCGAGCGACCATCCATTCTCAACAATTCGTGCTTTGGAATACCAGACTGCATTCCACGTTTCATCTTCACCGCTGTTATCGATTCGGGCATCGTACTGTTCTCCATTGGGGGAGCAGTAAAAAGCAAATCCATTCAAACCATCGCGATAGCAACTGAATATTACACCGGCATAATCCGTGTTGCACGACTTGTCGCGGCCACAGAGCTCGTGAAGAATACTATCCGGTGCGGTGTCGAAGCACATTATACCGATATAAATGCCGTCGTCGTGATAGAGCATTCGAACCTCGGTTTTCTGCGTAAGCGGGATACCCGGCGTTGGTGTATCCATTACAAAATCTCCTGCAGGTTTCGCCTGTGCCCAGCATGAGTCATCCAGTAATCCGTCGAGTTTAGGAAGCAAATCCGTTCTGAAAGCCTCCATTGACTTGGTTTCATACTGAGCAAATACTGCATTACCCACCAGTAATGAGGACAATAAAATCACAAACTGTATGCTTCGAGATAGACTCATGGTATTCGCGCCGCGAAAGTACGTTTTCAAGAAGGTCTAAACAATTTCGCTGCTGGATGGTTTGATTGATTCGATCTCGCTGCTTAAAAGTCAGATTGAAACGGATAGTATTTTCGCGCCCGCCATATGTCTCGCTTCATTACCATCATTGCACTGCTCTCCTGCCTTGGGATACAGACTATGCTTTCAGCACAAACGAGCGGCAAAACGTTTACGATAAGCGGAGCACTTCAAGATGCGGGAAGTGGAGAGTACCTTATTGGAGTTGTTGTCTCCTCTCTTGAAGCAGGAAAAGGAGCTACTACCAATATTTATGGTTTCTATTCATTAACCCTGAGTGAGGGGAAGCATACGCTGCGTATGAGTTTATTGGGTTACGAAACGCAGGAGTTTGAGGTCAATTTGACAAGCGACACACGCATTGATCGGTTCTTAAGCCTTAATACCATTCAAGCAGGTGAAGTAACCATACAAGGGGATAAATCTGACAATACGCGCAGCACGGACGTTGGCAAAATCGGCTTGGAGATGGATCAGGTGAAAACGCTGCCTGTTTTGCTCGGAGAGGTGGATATTCTTAAGACCATTACCCTTCTGCCAGGCGTAAAAAGCAGCGGAGAGGGAAATGCAGGCTTCTATGTTCGAGGCGGCGGAGTGGACCAAAATCTTATCCTGCTTGACAATGCGACCGTTTATAATGCATCCCATCTATTCGGATTTTTCTCTGTTTTCAATGCGGATGCAGTAAAAAACCTAGAATTAACCAAAGGGGGCATGCCGTCCAATTATGGTTCACGACTGGCATCAGTACTTGACATTTCTCTGAAAGAAGGAAATCAGCGCAGTTTTCATGCGCAAGGCGGCGTCGGCACCATTTCATCCAGACTCACGCTGGAAGGTCCCATCAAAAAAGATACAGCGTCCTTCATTATCAGTGCACGCCGCACCTATATTGACGTTTTGCTCAAACCCTTCATAAAACCGACTGCGAATGCCTACGGATCGGGTTATTATTTCTATGACGTGAACGCCAAACTCAATTGGCGCTTATCCTCTAAAGACCAACTTTTTTTGAGTGGTTACTTCGGTCGCGACGTTTTCAATTTCAATAGCCAAAAAACAAATTTCAACACACGTATTCCCTGGGGGAATTCAACAGGCACCTTGCGATGGAACCGCGTCATGAGCCCGAAGCTATTCATGAATTCCATTTTGACTTTTACCAACTACAATTTTTCTTTTGGAGCAAAGCAGGAAGGTTTCGAGTTCACTTTATCGAGTGGCATACAAGACATAGGAGCAAAAGTGCAATGGAGTTACTACCCCAATTACAGACATCGAATGAAATGGGGTGTTGATTACACGCATCACGATTTCATGCCCAACAGTGTGTATGCTCGAAGCGGCGACACTGAATTTGACACAGGCCCCAAGGTGCATTTATTATCGCATGAGGCTGCCGGTTACATTTTGGATGAGTTTGATTTAACAGAAAAAATCAGCTTAAATGCCGGTATTCGCTACTCCTACTTTGCACACGTCGGGCCGTTCACTCGGTATGTCAAAAATGAGGATGGCCCCCTAGCCTCTTCCGTAAGCACCACCACAATCAACTACGAAAAAAACGACCTCGTTGAGGATTACGCAGGTTTCGAACCTCGTTTGAATATTCGTTGGACTATAGGAAGAAATGCCAGCATCAAGGCCGGTTACATGAAGAATTACCAATACATTCATTTAACAAGCCTCTCTCCCACTTCGCTCCCAACCGATGTATGGTTGCCAAGCACGGAAGTATTGAAACCCCAAATTGGCGAGCAGGTAAGTG
>JBKCGW010000394.1:0-1478 GCA_046303175.1 Flavobacteriales bacterium | reverse complement strand
AACATGCGAGCAACTTCTTTGCGCTTCATACGAAGCTGCATCGGATTTTCGCTTCCGGCAACTGTGTGGTTGAATTTCATTTTTGCCAGGGCAGCTTTTTCTTCTTTAATCTTCTCGTGAAGATCGCTGTCGGCAACTTTGGTATAATCTGTAGCTTTCATGGCTTTTCTTATTCTGTGTAATCAGGGCGAACGATGAATTTAGTGCGGCATGGCAACTTTTGAGCTGCAAGACGCAATGCTTCCTGGGCTGTTGCCAACGGAACACCTTCAGCTTCGAAGATGATACGTCCAGGCTTGAGGACGGCAACCCACAATTCAGGGGCTCCCTTACCCTTACCCATACGTACTTCAGCAGGCTTGCGAGTAAGTGGCTTGTCCGGGAATACTCGGATCCACACTTTACCTTCACGCTTCATGAAGCGCGTGAGGGCCACACGGGCAGCCTCAAGCTGACGTGATGTCAAGAAGCCTTCATCGAGGGTTTTGATGGCGAAGCTTCCAAACGCGAGCTGTGATCCGCGGTGGGCGATTCCTTTAATCTTACCCTTCTGCTGCTTCCTGTATTTCGTTCTTTTCGGTTGTAACATGACGTTATATTATCCTGATGTCTTAATTCTAGTTTCTGTCGTGGATATTATGCGTTTCCACGTCCGCCGCCTCTGCGCTCTCCGCCACCGCGACGATCTCCGCCACCGCGACGATCACCACCACCGCGACGATCACCGCCCGGACGATCTCCGCGACCGCCTTCTGAGCCTGGACGACGAGCTGCAGTTGTCTGTCCGAAGTTTGGAGACAAGTCACGCTTGCCATAAACCTCGCCGCGACAAATCCACACCTTCATTCCGATACGGCCATAGGCAGTATGAGCTTCCGCGTGATGGTAGTCGATATCTGCGCGCAACGTGTGCAAAGGAGTACGACCTTCTTTGTAAGTCTCGCTACGGGCAATCTCAGCACCGTTAACACGACCTGCAACGGTTACCTTGATACCTTCAGCACCCATGCGCATGCTAGTTTGGATAGCCATCTTGATTGCACGACGGTAAGAGATACGGCCTTCAATCTGACGGCAGATACCATCGGCTACCAAACGCGCATCCAACTCAGGGCGCTTAATCTCGAAGATGTTGATTTGGATATCCTTTCCGGTAATCTTCTTCAACTCCTCCTTCAGCTTATCCACCTCTGAACCGGCCTTACCGATAATCACACCCGGACGTGCCGTGTTGATAGTTACGGTAACGAGTTTCAAAGTACGCTCGATTACGATCTTCGAAACCGAAGCCTTCTTCAAACGAGCCATAAGATATTTACGGATTTTGTCATCCTCAACGATCTTATCGCCGTAGTTGTTACCGCCATACCAATTGCTGTCCCAGCCTTTGATAAAGCCTAATCTGTTTCCTATAGGGTTACATTTTTGTCCCATGCGTTGTGCGCTAATTATTTTTTGTCCAAAATGATGGTTACGTG
>JBKCGW010000393.1:0-2243 GCA_046303175.1 Flavobacteriales bacterium | reverse complement strand
CCGTTGATAAACATGCTGCACATACCACAAATACCTTCGCGGCAATCGTGATCGAATGCAACCGGATCATCACCCTTCTTCACCAAGTCGTCGTTGAGCACGTCGATCATTTCCAGAAACGACATATCGGGAGAAACGTTGGTTACGTTGTAGTCCTTTATTTGTCCTTGTTCGGAGGTGTTCTTTTGCCTCCATATTTTGAGTTTGAGGTTCATTGTATTCGTTTAAAGGATTGTAGGATTGTAGGATTGTAGGATAAAAGAACTCACAAATGTCTTTATCCTTAAACAACTACACTTCCTAGAACGTATTATTCATGTCTGTTTTTCTCTAATTTTTGTATCAATACGAATAGCATTTTACTTAACTCATTCATCTTGTTTTCCAACAAGTTTCTTCGTTCCAAACTACAATAGTTTAAACGAAACGCAATCTCGAGTTGAGTCGTTAACTCGGCAAGAGATCCGGAAGCAATGCCTAAAAACTGAACATAACTTCCGGTGCGTTTTCTTCCCCAACCTTCCGCTATATTGGATGGAATAGAGATAGCACATCTGCGCATTTGGCTTGTCAGACCAAACCTTTCATTGGAAGTAAACACAGTCGTAAGCTCATATACATCCTGAACTAATTCAACTGATTTTTTCCAAACAATCAAATCCCGGTAAGACTTGACAGGTAATTGGTATTTGTCTGTCGCATTCATTGTGCAATGCTAAAAGACGAATACTAAAATGCTTATTCCTATTTCAAATAACTTATTTGCTCTTTATTCTTCCAATCTCCCACGAATAAATTCGTGGGCTGTATAACGATTCCATAAAAAGGTTCGAATCAACTCTCACAACTTGCCTTCCCCTATTATCCTACAATCCTTACCCCTCCAATCCTATTTGTAGCTTCTCTGCTGCACCTTGATATTCTCGTATATCAGTTCCTCTTTGTTCAGCTTAGGGGCAGAAGGATCTCCCGACCATTCCCAGGCTGCTACATACTTGTAGTTCTCGTCATCGCGCAGTGCTTCGCCGTCTTCCGTTTGATATTCTTCGCGGAAGTGACCACCGCAACTTTCATTGCGATTGAGGGCATCCCAGCACATCAACTCACCTAGATCGATGAAGTCTGCTACACGCAGCGCCTTCGCCAATTCCGTGTTCATATACTCCGATTGGTTCGGTACGCGGGCGTTGGCGTAAAACTCTTTGCGGATTTGTTGAATCTCTGCAATCGCTTCTTTCAAACCCTTTTCGCTGCGAGCCATGCCGCACTTGTCCCACATCACTTTACCTAAACGTCTGTGGTAGTGATCAACCGGTTCCGTTCCGTTGTTTTTCAGCAAGGAATCAATTTGCTTACGCACATTCTTTTCTGCTTCATCAAACTCAGGCGACTGGGTAGAAATTTTTCCGGTACGAATTTCATCGGCCAGGTAATTACCAATGGTGTATGGCAACACGAAGTAACCATCAGCCAACCCTTGCATCAGGGCCGAAGCTCCAAGGCGGTTAGCGCCGTGGTCACTGAAGTTGGCTTCGCCGCATGCGTATAAACCGGGTACTGACGTCATCAATTCATAATCGACCCACAAACCTCCCATGGTGTAGTGCACCGCGGGATAAATCATCATAGGTGTCGTATACGGATTCTCAGCTACGATTTGCTCGTACATCTGAAAGAGGTTTCCGTATTTCTGCTCCACCACTTTCGTTCCTAGGTCAATAATTTGTTGCTCAGTAGCATTGTGAATTCCCTTCACGTTCGCTTGCGCTTTACCGTAACGGATAATGGCTGAAGAGAAATCGAGATACACTGCTTCTCCTGTTGCGTTCACGCCGAAACCTTCGTCGCAACGCTCTTTGGCAGCGCGCGATGCAATATCACGCGGCACGAGGTTACCAAACGCAGGATACCTTCTTTCCAAGTAATAATCGCGACGGTCTTCGGGAATATCTTGTGGCTTCAATCGCTTCGCGCGAATAGCCTCTACATCTTCTTTATGCTTAGGCACCCAAATACGGCCATCGTTACGCAACGATTCCGACATGAGTGTCAACTTCGATTGATGATCACCGCTTACTGGAATACAGGTTGGGTGAATTTGTGTGAAGCACGGATTGCCGAAAGCAGCACCGCGTTTGTGCGCGCGCCATGCAGCTGTCACATTGCTTCCCATAGCGTTGGTTGAAAGGAAGAACACGTTGCCGTATCCACCGGTGCACAACACAACAGCATGGGCTGAGTGA
>JBKCGW010000392.1:0-5091 GCA_046303175.1 Flavobacteriales bacterium | reverse complement strand
AGACGGCCTTGAAGAGTTGCGCTACAACCGCATCGTCATCGCCACCGATGCCGACGTGGATGGTATGCACATTCGCTTGCTCATGATCACGTTCTTCCTTCAGTTCTTCCCCGACCTGGTGAAGCACGGACACTTGTATGTATTGCAAACGCCGCTGTTCCGTGTGCGCAACAAGAAGGAAACGATTTATTGCTACAGCGATCCCGAGCGTCAGGCTGCCATTGCGAAGCTGGGCGTGCGTCCTGAGATCACGCGATTCAAGGGGTTGGGAGAAATTTCGCCCGAAGAATTCAAGGCGTTCATCGGACCTGATATCCGATTGGAGCCTGTGGTCATCGGCAAAGACTCACACCTGAAAGAGATGCTGGAGTTTTATATGGGTAAGAACACACCCGATCGTCAGGAATTCATCATCAAAAACCTCAAGGTGGAGAAGGATGAACTGAACCCGACAGCGGCAGTGAAAGAAGAAGTAATTGAAGAATAAGAAGGAATAAGACCATGTCAGAAGACATCGAACATATCAACGGAGAAACGGAAGACAACAACCTGGGCAATGTCATTCAGGTACAAAACCTCTACGAAGGTTGGTTCCTGGATTACGCCAGTTATGTAATTCTCGAGCGTGCCGTGCCGCACATTCACGATGGCTTGAAGCCCGTGCAACGCCGCATTTTGCACTCACTGTGGGAAATGGACGATGGCCGCTTCAACAAAGTGGCCAACGTAATTGGTAACACCATGAAGTATCACCCGCACGGCGATGCTTCGATTGGTGATGCCTTGGTGCAAATAGGGCAGAAGAACCTGCTGCTCGATACGCAGGGTAACTGGGGAAACATCTTCACGGGCGACAGCGCGGCTGCATCGCGTTACATCGAGGTGCGCCTCAACAAGTTTGCGCAAGAGGTGGTGTTCAATCCGAAGACCACCACATGGCTCAGCAGCTACGACGGTCGTAACAAAGAACCCGAAACGTTGCCGGTGAAATTCCCGTTGCTGCTGGCGATGGGAGTGGAAGGTATTGCCGTTGGATTGGCGTGCAAGATTTTGCCGCACAACTTCAACGAGCTCATTGATGCCAGCATCGATGTGTTGCGTGGCAAGCGCACTCACCTGTTGCCCGATTTCCAAACAGGCGGATTGGCCGATTGCACCGACTACAACCGAGGACTGCGCGGAGGAAAGATTCGCGTGCGTTCGCGTATTCGTAAAGACGACAAAGACAAGACGCTCACTATCACGGAGATTCCATTCGGGACTACAACCGTTAGTGTAATTGATTCGATACTCAAAGCCAACGATAAGGGCAAGATCAAAATCAAGAAGGTAGAAGATATTACCACCGACAAGGTGGAGATTATCATTCACCTTGCGCCGGGCACGAGCCCCGACAAAACCATCGATGCGCTCTATGCGTTTACCGATTGTGAGGTGAGCATATCGCCCAACTCGTGTGTGATTTCGGAAGAGAAGCCGCTCTTCATTGGAGTGGATGAATTGCTCAAGATTTCGACGGAACACACCAAGGATCTGATTGAACAGGAACTGAAGATTGAGCTCGGCGAATTGAACGAGCAATGGTTCTTTGCTTCGCTCGAAAAGATATTCATCGAGAAGCGCATCTACCGCAAGATTGAAGAATGCGAGTCATGGGAGGAAATTCTCGACACCATCCACAAAGGTTTGAAGCCTCACGTGAAGGACTTCTTCCGCGAGGTAACCGATGACGATGTGACCCGCCTTACTGAAATTCGCATCAAGCGCATTTCGAAGTTCGACGCTTTCAAAGCCGACGAGCTCATTAAGAAGTTGGAAGGCGACATCAAGGAAGTGAAGCGTAAGTTGAAGGAATTGGTGGAAACCTGTATCGACTACTTCAAAGAACTGAAGCGCAAATACGGCAAGGACAAGGACCGCAAAACAGAACTCAAGCAGTTTGATGTGGTGGAAGCCGCCAAGGTGGCAATTGCCAATGCCAAGCTCTATGTGAACTATGCCGAAGGATTCATCGGCACAGGACTCAAGCGCGATGAAGGCGAGTTCGTAAGCGACTGTTCCGACATCGACGACATTATCGTATTCCGTCGCGATGGAAAGATGATGGTGAAGCGCGTGGAGTCGAAAGCCTTTGTGGGCAAAGACATCATCCATGCTGCGGTGTGGAAGAAGGACGACAAGCGCACTATCTATAACATGATTTATGCAGATGGCAAGAAGGGCGGCGCTATGATGAAGCGATTTGCTGTAACTGCCATCACTCGCGATAAAGAATATGACCTCACGAAAGGCACCGCAGGTAGCGAGGTGCTGCACTTCACAGCAAACCCCAACGGGGAAGCAGAAGTGGTGACCATGCATTTGCGTGCATTGGAGCGTTTGAAGAAGTTGAAATACGACATCGACTTTGCAGAGCTCGCCATTAAAGGACGCGATGCCGCCGGTAACGTGGCATCGAAGTATCCGGTGAAGAAGGTGGAGCTGAAGCAGGCCGGTATCTCGACACTGGGAGCTCGCAAGATTTGGTTGGATGAAAGCGTGATGCGTCTCAACGAAGAAGGCCACGGCCGCTTCCTGGGCGACTTCCTGGCAGAAGACAAGATTTTGTGTGTGCTTTCTTCGGGAGTGTACAAACTCATTCCACCGGATTTGGCAACACACTTCGACGAGAATTTGGTGATTGTAGAAAAGTGGCTCACAGAGAAGCCACTGAGCGCCGTGTATTTTGATGGAGAGAAAGAGCAGTGGTTTGTGAAGCGATTCCTCATTGAAGCATCGAAAGGACCGGTCACCTTCATCAGTGAACACCCGAAGTCGAAGCTTGGCATCGTATCGCTTTTGCATCATCCTGTGATCTATGTGCGTTTCGATAAGCGCAACAAGATTGCGAAGAACAAGATGGACGAGAGCATTGATCTGCGCGAGTTCATCGCAGTGAAAGGCTTGAAGGCCATTGGCAATCGCCTCACTACCTATCCCGTGCTCAACATCGAATTGCTCGACGCCGATCCGCAGCGCGAGATAGAAGCCGAGAACATGTTGCAAGAACTCATAGCTGCTCGTCAGCCCGAGAAAGTAGAGATCGACCGCAACGAAGAGCTGTTCGACTTGGAAGAAACTATCCGCCAAAACCCCGACGATATCGACTTCGAGATCGAAGGCTTGGAAGAGGAGATGGCTCGTTTCAAGGAGCAGCGCAAGTCAGGCGCCATACCTGATCCGCCAAAGCCCGAGAAGAAGAGCAAGCCGGAGCCTCCGGGTGAGCAGGCGAGCCTTTTTTAGTGGCGAGTGGCGATTAAAATAAAGGACGGTGAAGTTACCATCTATAAACTAAAAAGAGACATTTAGAAAAAGGCCTGACGGGGATAGACCACGTCAGGCCTTTTTCATTCGCCACTCGTCACTCGCCCCTCGCCACCTGTTACTTGTCATTATTCATTTACCAGGAAACTTAGCTTGTGCGCTAGCATTGAGTTACAATGGCATAATAGAGAGGCATACCTATAGAGATATTGAACGGGAAGGATAAGCCTAGCGCCATGGGGATATACAAACCGGGATCCGCTTTTGGCGCAGCCAGTTTCATTGCGGCCGGCACTGCAATATAAGAGGCGCTGGCGGCGAGGATAGCGAAGATGAAGCGGTTGCCTACGTCATGAGTTACGAATTGACTCGCATAAGCAACGATGCATCCGTTGATAGCGGGAACAACCACGGCAAACAAACTGAGAAACAATCCGTATTTTTTGAAAGAAGAAAAACGTCGTGCGGTGACCATACCCATTTCCAAAAGAAACAACGCAAGGAAGCCTTTGAAAATATCTGTTGTAAAGGGTTTAATGCCTTCTGCCTGTTTGGTGTCGGCAATAAAGCCAATGAGCAAGCTCCCGAAAATGAGCACAACGCTTCCGTTAGTAAAGGAATGCGATAGGATTGAACCCAGATTCGATTTACTGTCATTTTCTTTATCGTATATCGACAGGAGTATGACTCCCACGATGATGGCCGGTGATTCCATGAAGGCCATCACAGCAACCATGTGGCCGCTGTACGGGATTTGCTGTGCCTCCAAAAACGACACGGCAGATACAAATGTTACAGCACTCACTGAACCGTAGGTGGCGGCTACAGCACCGGCATCACTGATGGATATCTTGCGTTTGAGGATGAAAAACGTATAGAGCGGAATGAGCGAAGCTACAGTTAAGCCAAACAAGATCGAGTAGTAGATTTCTGCTTCGAAATTGCTATGCGCCAACTCTTGTCCACCTTTGAAACCGATAGCAAACAACAAGTAAAGTGAAATGAACTTGCTGGAGGAGCTGGGAATCTCCAAGTCGCTTTTTATCAACGTTGCCACAATACCCAATAGGAAGAACAGCAGTGTTGGATTGGTGAGATTGGAAATAAGAATTTGAAAATCCATGACAAGGAACGAATGTCAGATTATCCGGGGACGTGATACACCACCTTCAGTTGTGGATTCCACGAATGCTAAACTGTCTTTGATTGCTGCAAATGTAATGTTACCCCCTTGCTAAGCACACACAAAACTCATCGACAGATGCACACTCAAAGTTCCTATTTACTCGGAGAGCTTTATCATGATTAATCCAAGCCTCCTGCGCGTCTAGCTATTTTTTGCTAGTGCCCTGCCGCGTGAGTTTGCGGTGATACCTCCTATTGTGGCGCTTTGTGGGTTGTTTATTGATTTGATTATAAATGAATGAGGCGCAAAGAACATAAGCCGCTGTCTTTGTAACCTCCGGCGTTTTCGTTATCAGCACAATAATCGAGATGGCTAATACTAGCTATTGATTGAAGTTTAATCCATGTGCAACTTTCGGATATCAAAGTCCAGGTATTCTTGCCTTTGTGTTCACCACTAATTATTAAATCTATGATGTCCTCCATTTCACTCCGACGTTTTTACGTGCTGGTTGCTATTCTCATTTTCGCGAATTCAGCCATGATTGCTCAGTTTGGCTCCGGTGTTTTAGGTTCAAGCACCATAACCTCGCCCGGTACAATCATCAATCAATACACTGCGGTTATCGATGTTGTTTCAAGCACATCTACGATCGATGTCAT
>JBKCGW010000391.1:0-1802 GCA_046303175.1 Flavobacteriales bacterium | reverse complement strand
CGTCAAGGTAGGGCCATCACCTTCGTGGTTGCAGGAGCGATTGCAAGCCATTGGCCAGCGTTGCATCAACAACATTGTAGACATTACCAATTTCATCCAGCATGAAGTGGGGCAGCCCATGCACGCATTCGATGCGGCGCGTATAGCAGGTAGTCATGTGCGTGTGCGCCTGGCTTCCGAAGGAGAAAAGATTACAACCCTCGATGGATTGGAGCGCGCATTAAGCGATCAGGATTTGGTCATTGCCGATCAGGAGAAAGCCATGTGCATAGCAGGTGTGTTGGGTGGTTCAGATAGCGGCGTGAGCGAACAAACGGTGGATGTCTTTTTAGAGAGTGCTTATTTCCATCCTGTATTTGTGCGTAAAACAGCCAAGCGTCAGGGTATTCACAGCGATTCGAGTTTCCGATTTGAACGCGGTTGCGACCCGCATCAGGTAATCTGGGCGCTGCATAGAGCAGTTCAGCTTATCCAACAGGAAGCAGGCGGCGAAGTCGCTTCACAAGTGTTCGATATCCGCGACGATTTTCAGGTAGCTCACAAGGTCGATTTCAACTGGAAACGCAGCTTGCGCTTGATAGGTAAGGATCTGCCGAAGGAAACAGTGAAGCAGATTCTGACCGATTTGGAAATTTGCATTACTGCAGAAACCGAAGAAGGTCTTCAGCTCGAAGTGCCTCTCTACCGCACCGATGTGCAGCGAGAGGCAGATGTGGTAGAAGAAATATTGCGCATTTACGGCTATAACCGCATTGAAATTCCAACACGTATGCAGTCTTCGCTGAGCCAACAGTCGCACCCGGATGCAGAGCAATTGCAGCACAGGGTTTCCGATATGCTTGTGTCGCTTGGCTTTCACGAAACCCAATCGATGAGTTTGTCGGGCGCACGTTTTTTAAGTTTGAATGAAGCGATGGCATCCACCGCGGTTGAAATTCTGAATCCGCTCAGCGGCGACTTGGCCATCATGCGTCAGTCGCTGGCCTATGGAGCCATGCAGGCGGTCGAGTTGAATCAGAATCACCGTAACCCCGATTTGCGATTGTTTGAATTTGGTAAGGTGTATCACAAATATGCAAGCGGTTATCATGAAGAGCGCCGCGTTTCGATAACTGTAACAGGAAGAAGAAGCCCGGAAAGCTGGAATACCACATCGGACAGCGTTTCTTTTGTCGATTTACGCGCAGCGGTCGACGCATTGTGTGCTTCGATGGGCATACGCGGTATTCAATATAAATCAGGTGAACACGCATTTTTTGGCGAGTCCATTGAGTTGTCTCAAGGCAAGCAATCGTTCGGCTTCATGGGCAATGTGCATCCATCGTTGCTTAAGACCTTCGACGTAAAGCAAGAGGTGTGGTATGCCGAGTTGAATTGGGATGCCCTCTTGAAGGCGGTTCCTGCGAGCAAAGTTTCGTACCGACAGCCAGAGAAATTCCCGGCTGTTCGTCGTGATTTATCGCTTCTGATTGATAAGGCTGTGCGTTATGCTGAAATTGAAAAGGTCGCTTTCGAAACCGAGCGCAAGTTGTTACGTGAGGTCAATTTGTTTGACGTGTACGAGGGCAAAAACCTAGAGGCCGGAAAGAAGTCTTACGCTGTGTCATTTACCATGCAAGACCCTTCCAAGACCATGACCGACCAGCAGGTAGATCAGATCATGACGCGCATTCAGGCGGCGCTGGGAGAGAAGTTGGGAGCGACGTTGAGATAATTACGGATTACGGATTACGGATTACGGATTACGGATTACGGATTACGGATTACGGATTACGGATTACGGATTACGGATTACGGATTAC
>JBKCGW010000390.1:0-1855 GCA_046303175.1 Flavobacteriales bacterium | reverse complement strand
GTCATCAAGATGGTAACGGCGGCATCGTCATCAATGCCGATGTTGTAAATCAACCCGAGCTCGTAGATGTCGACCGGTATCTCCGGATCGAAGATGGTCTTGAGCATCTCGATGATCTTTCCCTCCAGTGCGTTGCGTTGTTCGATGTCCATAGGTCGATGCTAATGTCGGTTATGATTGGGCCATGTATGCCAGGCCGTAGGTTTTCATTTGTTTAATCATGCTCGCCAATCCGTTGCTGCGGGTAGGGGAGAGGTGTTCACTCAAGCCAATCTCCTTAATGAAATGCAAATCGGCTTGCGCGATGTCGGCGGGCTTTTCGCCATCGAGCACACGCACGATGAGGGCTACTAATCCCTTCGTTATGATGGCGTCACTATCGGCGGTGAAATGCAAAGTGCCGTCGTCGTTGCGCTCGGCATGCAGCCACACGCGCGACTGACAACCGCGAATCAATAGCTCGTCGGTTTTTTGAAATTCTTCTATCAACGGAAGGTCGCGTCCGAGTTCGATGATGTACTCGTACTTCTGCATCCAGTCGCTAAACACGCTGAACTCTTCCATGATTTCTTGTTGCTTGCTTTCGATGCTCACGCGAGTAGGGTTATGGATTTTTTCAATGCGGCCACAAAGATGTCGATTTCTTCCGTGGTGTTGTAGAGTGCAAACGATGCGCGCACGCTTCCGGGCGCGCCGTAGAAATGCCACAACGGCTCAGTGCAGTGATGCCCTGTGCGCACGGCTATGCCTTGCTGGTCGAGCAAAGTGCCTAGGTCGAACGGATGGATGTTGCCCACGTTGAAGGATATGACTTCTGTTTTTCGTGGAGCTGTTCCAAAAATCCGGAGGCCATCTATTTCTTGCAACAGCGAAGTGGCATGTTGCAACAGCGTGTGTTTGTGAGTTGCCACGGCATCGCTATCCAACGTCTGCAAAAAATCGAGCGCAGCACCAAAGCCAATCACTCCGGCGATGTGCGGTGTGCCTGCTTCAAACTTGTGCGGCAATTCGTTGTAGGTAGTCTTTTCAAACGATACGCTTTTGATCATCTCGCCGCCGCCGCGCCACGGTGGCATCGATTCTAGTAGTTCGCGCTTACCATAGAGCACACCCACTCCTGTTGGGCCGTACAATTTATGTGCGCTGAAGCAATAGAAATCAAAATCGATTGCTTGGACATCGATGTGCATATGCGCCACCGATTGTGCGCCATCGATGAGCACTTTCGCACCTGCGGCATGTGCCTTCGTGATGAGCGTCTCAATGGGGTTGACAGTTCCTAACGCATTGGAAACATGGTTCACCGCAACGAGTTTCGTGCGTTCAGTGATGAGCGTATTCAGTGCTTCAACTTGCCACGTTCCGTTCTCGTGAATCGGAATTACTTTGATTACAGCACCTTTTTCTTCCGCAAGCATTTGCCACGGAACGATGTTGCTGTGATGTTCGAGCATGGAGAGAAGAATCTCGTCGCCTGCTCCTATGTTTTGTCTACCCCAGGTTTGAGCAACCAGGTTGATGCCGTCGGTTGTTCCTGAGGTGAAAATGATTTCGGCTGTTTCGCGAGCATTCAACAGCGCACGTGTTTTCTCGCGCGTTTGTTCGAAGTGTTCGGTAGAGATGTTCGCCAAATGATGAGCGCCGCGGTGAATGTTGGCGTTCGTTTCGCGGTAATAACGATCGATGCGCTCAATGACCGCTAATGGCTTTTGGGTGGTTGCTGCGTTGTCGAAATACACGAGCGGTTTTCCATGCACCTGCTGATGCAAAATGGGAAACTGTGCGCGTATGGCGTGGATATCGAGCATCAGGCAAAAAGCAATTCGCGTTGGGTGAGTTGATCGATGACGTACTC
>JBKCGW010000389.1:0-5563 GCA_046303175.1 Flavobacteriales bacterium | reverse complement strand
ACTTCAACGTGAGCGACCTCGCTACCGGTGTGTACACGTATCGCTTGATCAATGGCACTGACGTGAAGATCGATCGTTTGATCATCAACAAGTAATCCATCGGTCATAACCTAACTTGGAAAGCCCTCTCGCGAAAGCGGGGGGGCTTTTCTTTTGGGGCGAGGGGAGAGCGGCGAGGGGCGAATGGAGAATGGAGAAGAGGAGCGACTTTTCTTTCTCCATTCTCCATTCTCCATTCTCTATTCCAATCTCGCAACTCGCAACTCGCCATTCGCTGCTCGCCATTCGCCACTTTCGTTCGACCAACCAATAATTTCTCTCCACCAAAAACACCTATCAACACCTTTTCCACAGAACACTGTGTTCGACTAAAAAACATCATCGCACGACCAAACGAATATCTCGCACTTTACTAACCAAGATTCTGTTGAAATGTCTGTCAGTAATGTTAATTAGTGCGACTTCAATATTGACGTATTCGTCTAAATATTTGGCCCGTTAATCTTTTTAACCTAACACTTTTTAATCCATGTCCAAAAAGTACTCTACAACTTTCTTGAGACATGTTCTTTCTGAAAACCGGAAAAGCATGTCGAACAAATTTTTGTCCTCCGTGCTGGGGCTAGCATTGCTAGGCGCAGCAAACTCTGCATCGGCTCAAGCCGATAATTACGCAACTATCACATGTCCCGCCGATGTTATCATCGAGTGTGGTCAAAATGTGAATGACTATGATTTAACAGGAACACCTTCCGTTCAACTTTTGGTAGGTGCGAGCTATGACGTGGTTAGTTCAGACGCTCTCATCTCTTCCGACGATTGTACGACGGTAATAGCCCGCACATGGACCGCCGAGTTGAATGAACTAGGTGGTTCATTGGGCTCAGTTTCATGCACTCAAATTATCACGGTTAACGACACACAAGCTCCTGTTCTAAGCGGAGTTCCTGCGTCTACTACTGTAGATTGCGTCGACGCTGTCCCTGCTGCAAGCAGTTCAGTTACTGCCGTTGATGCTTGCAATGGTCCTGTGCCTGTATCTGCATTTCAAAGTGCCGCAGGTTCAACCATCAATTCATGCACCCTTACAACTGCATTCGGCCCAGGTGCTGACTGGTCTATTTGGTTGATGGAATTGGCTGATCTAGGCTTGGTATCAAGTCCGTACTTCCACTTCCAGGCTCCGGGCGGAACGTTTGAAGAATATGCTGACAATACAGCACGTCTCACAGGTACGTTGGTAAACACCGCGAATCCAAACGAACGCTTCTTGGTTGACTGGTGGTTTGAAGACAAGCAAGATTGGAACGAATGGAACAACGCTGATGGCCCGGGTAGCCGTTCATACAAGAATGATTTAGGTCTTGCCTGCGCTACCGACAACCACCAATCATGGGCATACTATGAATTGGTAGGCGGTTTCTCAACCCTTACAGGTGAAGGAGATTTGGCCGGTGACCAATTGTACCTATACCACTTACCTACCAACTACTACTACGGTTTTCAAGTAGGTGTGGGTGCCAACAACAAGAACTGTAATTACGGTATTTCTGGTTGGTTCTCATTCAATGGCTTCATGAACAATACCTACGTAAGCGACAACGGCGACATTAACTGCAACGCTGCATGTGAACCTGTAAATAATGTTTGTGCTAACCGCACAACTGTGACTTACTTGTATCGTGCAGAAGACGCTTGCGGTCGCGCGAGCATAGCTGAGCAAACTATCAATGTATTCGATAACGTAGCACCAATCTTTGACAACTGTCCTGCTAACATTACATTGAACTGCACAGACCCTATTCCTGCAGTACCAAATAACATCACTGCAACGGACAACTGCAGTGGCTTAGTTGCTGTAGCCTTTGCAGGTGAAGCACCTGCGGGCCAAGGTTGTTCAAGTGGCATCGTTCGTACTTGGCTTGCAGAAGACGAGTGCGGTAATCGCAGCACTTGCACGCAAACCATCACCATAACTGATACGCAAGCCCCTGTACTGGTTGGCACACCTGCAGCTACCATTACAGTACAATGCGACAATGTTCCGGATGCTGCAACTGTCACTGCAACGGACAATTGCGATGCGAACGTAACGGTGAACTACACGCAAACTATTATCGCCGGTAATTGCACAGGTAACTATACCATCACACGCACTTGGACTGCAGAAGATGCTTGCGGTAATGATGCTAGTTTCACGCAAACAGTGAATGTTGTAGACACCACTGCTCCTGTATTTGATGCTTTCCCAATCTACATCTCTGCTCCTTGTGATGCCACTACTCCACTACCTACTGCAACCGACAACTGCAGTGATGTAACTGTAACTATTTACAGCGATGTCCTTAATTCAGGTGGCTGCTTAGGTGTTATCACACGCACATACCGTGCTACTGACGCTTGTGGTAATTACGCAGAACTCATTCAGTTCATCACGTTGACAGACGAAGTAGCTCCAACACTCAACAACGTACCTGCAGAAGCAACATTGCAATGCGACGAGGTAAACCTAGGTTCTAATGGTAACTACCTTGGCATTGCTCCTGTAACTGCAAGTGACAATTGTGACCCATCTGTTACAATTGAATATTCTGAACAGGTAATTCCTACTGACGATGGTTGCGATGCTTCGTTCGATTTGATTCGCACATGGATCGCAATCGACGATTGCGAGAATGCTGATACTGCTTCTCAAGTAGTACACATCATCGATACAGAAGGACCTGTTTTCGACGGCCTTCCATCAACCATCACCATCGACTGTGATGATGTTGTTCCTGTATTGAATGCACCTGTTGCAACCGACAATTGCTCGGATGCAGTAGTCACTTATGTGGGTGAAGAAATTCTTCCGGGTAACTGCCCTCAGAGCTACACCATCATTCGCGTATTCCGCGCAACTGACGGATGTGGCAATGAAGTTATGGAGTCACAAACGATTATCGTACGTGACATCACAGCTCCTGTATTTGACAGTAATAACGAAGATGAGTTCACTTACGAATGTGGATCTGATATTCCGGAAGTGCAACCTACTGCAACAGACAACTGCGGTAGCATTACATACACCTTCAGCAATGGACAGGAAACAGGCCCTGCTTGTAACCGCATGTTTGTGCGCACGTGGACTGCAACCGATGAATGCGGTAATGCAAGCACTTTCAGCCAAACCATTCATTTGGTAGACACCACTGCTCCTGTAATTTCAGGTGATACAGAAACAACGAAGCCATGCGACAACAACAATGGCAACTACATCACTGTTGAAGAAGAGTGCAACACTTACACCATCAACAAAACGGATGTATTCGTTTCAGGTGGATGTGCAGGCACCATCATCAGAACGTATGTGGCAACGGATGCTTGTGGCAATGCCTCTGCACCATTCACACAGTTCATTCACCTCACAGACGATACAGCACCATCTGCATCGCCTGCTACATCGACCATCAATGTTGATTGTGATGATGCAATCCCTGCATTCAACCCACAATTCACTGACAACTGTGATGATGATTTGACAATTGAAACTCTTCCTGACTCTACGATTGATGGCAACTGCCCTGCAGAGCGCACAATCATCCGTCGAGTGCGCGCTACCGACAGCTGCGGCAACATCGGAATTGCGACTCAAACAGTAAACGTAGTGGACAACACTGCACCTGTTTGGGGAACACAAAATCAATCAGAGTTCGTTTACGAGTGCAACACAACTGCTCCGGAAGTTCAGCCGGTAGCTAGCGACGATTGCAGCACAATTACATACAGCTTTACTACAAGTGCAACTACTGTAGTAAACTGTGAGCCGCGCTTCAATCGTATTTGGACAGCTACAGATGCATGTGGAAACGTAAGTGTTCCATTCGTACAATTGATTCGCTTCGAGGACACAGTTGCTCCAACCATCGACAACTGCCCTGAAGACATCGAGCTTGATTGCGATGATGCTGTTCCAGCTCCAGTCAGCGTAACTGCTTCTGATGATTGTGATGACAACGTAAGCATCGTTTACAATCAGTACATCTTCGGTGACGAAAACGAGCCGGGTGTACTTTCTAATTGCGACGCAACCACACCAGCTCACGCAACAGGCGGTAACTGCGGCATCACCGTTGGTGGTGTTGATATTGACTGGGCAATGCAATTGAATGGCATGCCGGTTCAATATCGTTACTATGTACTGAGCGAAGGTTCATTGGTGCGCTTGGCAGATGAAATCCATTTCACAGGAACAATGACGAACGCACTCGATCCAACAAGTGGCTTCTTCGTAGACGTAACATTTGAAGGCGGTTGGGATTGGACTACCTGGTCTACCGGATTGGGCAACATCGCAAGCTACAAGGCAGATTGTGTTAATGTTGGAAATAACTACGAGCAATGGCTTTACTTCTTGCTTTCTGCAGAAGAAGGAGCAGAGTTGGTAGGTTTTGGTAACTACGCAGGTTCTTCTTTGAACCTTGCGCATGCGCCAAGCAACAACTACTACGGATTCCAGTATGGTGATGGCGGAAACAACTTCAACGCAGCATTTGGCTTCGGTGGTTGGTTCAGCTACAATGGTATCTTCCAATCGAGCAACACAGCTGTGCCTGCTCAACAATCAGGTGCCGGTGACTTCGCGCTCGATTTGGATTGCTGCCCTGACTACTGGATTGTTCGTCAGTGGACAGCTACAGACTGTTCTGGAAATAGCACGACATGTCAGCAAATCATCAGCTACCCTGGTGTTACTCCGGTAGTCGACAATACCGACTACACAACACAGTTCACACAGGCAGTTGAAACAGGCCGTGTAAGCGGAGAGGTTAGCGTACAACCTAACCCTGCGCGCGACATTGCACAGTTCAACTTCAAGACCGTAAACACAGCAGCTACCACACTCGAAATTTTCGACATGAGTGGACGCAAGGTTGCTGATGTATACGCGGGTACAGTAGAGGCAGGCACTGCCTACCAGGTAAGCTTCGACACCGAAGTACTTGCCACCGGTATCTACATGTACCGCTTTACCAATGGTTCGGATGTTCAGATCAAGCGATTGATCATCAACAAGTAGTTTTAGAGAACTTACATGGTGAAAACCCTCCTCGGCAACGAGGGGGGTTTTCTTTTTTAGGTCCGAAGAGCGAGGGAGAAAGGAGAAGGGAGATCGATGCCTGAGCGGAGCCGAGTGCAGCGGAGCTAAAAACAGTATCACGAAAGCAACTCTTTCGCCCTATCAAGCATCTATGTCGACCAACCTATTCTGCGGTCCGCTTATTTCATTTCAAAACAACCAAACCACCACCCGAAAAACACTCATTTCGACCCCTTTTCTTGCCTATTTGTCTATTTTTTTTAGGTTTTTATCTACCTGTTTATCAGGCAGATAACACTTATGTTTTCAACAAAATATGTTGATAACTGAAAATTATTTTTATTTGCCGAATCTTTATGTATTTTTGTCGCCACATATTGTGAATTCGTCTTGTTCTCAACTCGACATTTCGCAATGTGTACTAACCAAACAAATTGTTTAATTAAATCCAAATCAATGAAACATTTTACAATGTTTACAGAT
>JBKCGW010000388.1:0-2906 GCA_046303175.1 Flavobacteriales bacterium | reverse complement strand
GCCGGTGCTCGCTGCTACTGCCGCATCACAATGATCCAGGAACGAAATCAGACGTGTTAAATCAAACGCTCCCGTGGTGTCATAAACATGCGCTCCATGAATTCCTCCTTGCAAACGAATGCGTTCTCCTTCCTCGGCTGTACCGGTAATGAAAATGGCAAATTGATCGGACGGCAATAGGTTCGCTAATGCCTGATAGTTGGCTATGGGCCAGTCAACAGCGCTGCCTTTCGATAGTGGGTGAAACGCGACTCGTTTGCGCCCATGGGCATGCTGAAGCTGTGATACTATTTCTGCAGAAGGTTCGATATTGCTGTCAAATCCGTAATAGTCGGAAACAGCATCAAACTCAATACTATCAGGAATTCCCAGTGGCTTCAGTAATTTAAAGTTCAGCTGCGACTCGTGTAAATCAGAATTTTTTCGTGAGAAAAAAACCAGCTTGTTGCATTTGGTGAGCGCATGCAAACGATGACCACTGGCTATTCGCATGGGTATGCCCGCGCGCTTGGCAACCCACAAAATTTCTTTTCGCGGAAACACATGAACGATGCAATCGGCTGCTGCGCCTGCCAGAGTCTCAACTTGCTCTGAAGGTCGTTCGTTTTTGATCGTATCCCAATCAATGAATTCATCAATATGGGCACACGATTCGGCAATGGCTCGCGTGTAGGAGCGGCCCAGAAAAATAATCGTGCAGCCGGGAATGTGCTTCTTAATCCAACCGCACATGGGAAGCGTGAGCATTACATCGCCTATGCTATCGGTTCGTGAAATGATGATTCGCTTAATAGCCATCATGCGGTGCGGTATAATTTTTTAAGCTTACTGTATTTGCGCCAAGTGGCATAGGCCGACATTCGTGAAATCGTCCAACCGGTGAGCCCGTCCAAAATTCCTAGCTTGAGAATGTAACTTTTGACGAACTGCGCAATCACTTTCAATACAACCATGGCCCATGATATCGTTATGGAGCGAGTGAACAATTCACGGGCGGCGATATCTCCGAAATACTCGATTTGCTTGCGGTGATCATCGAGCGTGTAGTATGAATAATGCAAGATGTTGCCCGTTAGGTGGATTGGGGTTTCTCCGTTTGCAAGGGCAAGGCGATCGTGCGGATTTACACCTGTCCACGCACCTTTGCCTGCGCGAATGAGCCGCACTTTTGTATCGGGATACCATCCGCAATACTTCACCCAATGCCCGCAATAATTTGTAAGCCTATTCATGGAATAGCCCGCTGAACCGGCGGTCTCTTTTACTTTCAAAATGGAATTGCGCAGTGTTTCATCCAATGCTTCATCAGCATCCAACGAAAGGATCAACTCGTAGTTGGCTAGTGACAGTGCAACGTTTTTTTGCTGAATGTGCCCTTCAAACGGGTGTTGAATAAACGTAGCTCCGGCTGCTTCTGCGATGGCTCGAGTGGTATCGGTCGAGAAAGAATCAACCACAATGATTTCATCTGCTACACCTTTCAACGAATCGATGCAACGTGGCAAGTTGCGCTCCTCGTTAAATGTGATGATAACAGCCGAAAGTTTCATGAGCGAAAGGTAATGCTCACCCATGTATACTTAGAGCACTTGTAGATTAACTCCGAGCGCTAAAAGTATGAGCAGCACTCCTCCGAGAATAATGCGATACCAGCCGAAAACACGGAAGCCATGCTTGGTGAGAAAACCAACAAAAAAACGTATGGCCAACATCGCCACAACAAAAGCAACCGCATTGCCTATGAGTAGCACCGTCAAATTATCTCCTTGAAACACATCGGGGTGTTCGCTGATTCCCTTGTAGAGCTTCAGTGCAGAAGCACCGAACATGGTGGGTACGGCGAGAAAAAATGAGAACTCGGCTGCTTGCTTTCGCGTGAGACCTTGGGTCATTCCACCAATAATCGTAGCTGCTGAGCGCGATACTCCCGGTATCATGCTAATACACTGCGCCAAGCCGATAACGAACGCTTTCGGAAAGGTGATGACGACCTCTTTCGCCGGATTAAGAACCTTGTCGATGAAGACTAGCACCACACCGCCAATTAAAAGGCTTACGGCAACGGTTGTAGCACTCTCCAGCAACGAATCAATCAAATCGTTCAATAGCACTCCCAGTATAGCAGAAGGAAGGAATGCTGCAAATAGCTTGAAGTAGAAGTCGAGGTTTTGGAAGAAACGATTCCAATACAGAATGACAACACTGAGTATGGCTCCGAATTGGATGTTTACAATAAATGCCTTTACAAAAGGGTCGTTGCCCACACCCAACAATTGCTGGGTGATTATCATGTGACCCGTGCTGCTTACGGGAAGGAACTCCGTTATGCCTTCTACAATGGCAATGATGATGGTCTGAAAAATCGACACGGGCAGTAATTATGCTTCTGTATTGCTTTTTGGCTTGTGCATGATGGCGTAACCGATGAAGGCATAACCAAACAATACAACAATAGGGGCAAGCGTGATGCGCTGAAATGAGAAAATGGAAGGATCAAACACGTTCGGGTCTTCGCTTCCGCCACCCATCATGAGCAAGTAACCCAACAGGATAATGCCTACTCCAATCAACAGGAGTTGATAGTTTTTCTTTTGAAAAGGGAATTTCAACTTAGAAGGTGTCTGTTGAGTTTTTGCCATGGGGGCTTTGTTTTAAGAGTGCTGCAAGTTACAGTAACCGATAGTAAAAACAAAAACCACCGGAATTCCGATGGTTTAAGTGTAAACGGTCTTTTTGGTTAAATGAACTGCCTTTTCGGCATTCTCTTTTGAGTACCCAGGGTGGGAATCGAACCCACACGCCCGAAGACACACGATTTTGAGTCGTGCGCGTCTACCAGTTCCGCCACCTAGGCAATGCACCCAATCCGTCAATTGGGGGTGCGAATATAATACGGTCCGATGAAA
>JBKCGW010000387.1:0-1965 GCA_046303175.1 Flavobacteriales bacterium | reverse complement strand
GTCCTGCATCGAACGTAGGCCCAGCGCCTGAAGCTGCTGATATTGAAGAGCAGGGCTTCGGATGGAAGAGCGGTTACAAGTCCGGAAAAGGTGCCGATGCTATTACCAGCGGATTGGAGGTTACCTGGACATCTACCCCTGCTCAGTGGGGATACGATTATTTCAACTTCTTGTTCAAATATGAATGGGAATTGACCAAGAGCCCTGCAGGTGCCAACCAATGGGTGGCTAAGAATGCAGAAGCTATGGTGCCTGATGCGTTTGATCCGAAGAAGAAGCACAAGCCAACCATGCTTACCAGCGATCTTGCCTTGATTCGTGATCCTGCTTATGAGAAAGTTTCTCGTCGCTTTTTAGATGACCCCGATGCATTCGCTGCTGCCTTCGCTCGCGCATGGTTTAAGCTTACACACCGCGATATGGGTCCACGTTCAACTTACCTCGGTCCGGAAGCTCCAAAGGAAGAATTGATTTGGCAGGATCCCATTCCGACATTGAACCACGCCGTTATTGATGCTGCCGATATTACGCAGTTGAAGACCTCGATTCTGAATTCTGGATTGACCATTGGCGAATTGGTTTCTACTGCTTGGGGTTCAGCTTCAACCTACCGCAACTCTGATCGTCGTGGAGGTGCCAACGGTGCGCGCATTCGCTTGGAGCCTATGCGCAACTGGGAATCGAACAATCCGCAGCAACTCGACAAGGTGTTGAAGGCGCTCGAGAAGATACAGCAAGAGTTCAACGCGAAATCAGGCAATAAGAAAGTTTCGATGGCCGATTTGATTGTGTTGGCCGGAAGTGTTGCCGTTGAGAAGGCTGCTCAAAACGCCGGCTACAGCTTGATGGTGCCTTTCACAGCAGGTCGCATGGATGCCACACAGGCACAAACGGATATCTCATCGATGGGAGTGCTCGAGCCAATGGCCGATGGTTTCCGCAACTACCTGAAAACGCAGTACACCGTTTCAACGGAAGAGCTGATGGTAGACAAGGCGCAATTGCTCACGCTCACTGCTCCTGAAATGACTGTGTTGGTTGGTGGTATGCGCATGCTCGATGCTAACTACGATCATTCGAAGCATGGTGTTCTCACTACCAAAAAGGACGCTTTGACCAATGACTTCTTCGTGAATCTGCTCGACATGAATACGACTTGGAAGGCAACTGATGACACGAAAGAAGTGTTTGAAGGCCGCGACCGCAAGACCAATCAAGTAAAATGGACAGCTACGCGTGCTGATTTGATTTTCGGATCGAACTCGGAATTGCGCGCACTGGCTGAGGTATATGCGAGCAGCGACGCCAACGAAAAGTTTGTGAAGGATTTCGTTGCAGCGTGGACGAAGGTGATGGAATTGGATCGCTTCGATGTGCGATAAACAAAAAGTCATTGTTGCAATGACTGATGAATGATAGAAGGATTGCATCGCATCGAGGTGCGATGCATACGATGGGAAAGAAGAAGAGAGGCTGTCGAAAGACAGCCTCTTTTTTTGTGTGATGTTGTGTGCTTTGATTTTTCCGTGTGAAATCAGCTATGATTCTAACGCTGAGGATTACCAGCCCCGTAGGGGCATTATATCATTAACAAACAGATAGTCGTCTGCACAATATGAGCCCCGTAGGGGCGACATCTGACAAGAAGTAATTCTTGGATAAAAAAAGACCGGCTCATTAGGAGCCGGTCTCTTCTATTAAAATCTATTGATATCACTAACGCGTTATAACCACCGATTCGGTTGCGCTGTATTCATCGCTCATGAATCGAACGGTGTAGGCTCCTTGCGGTAAGTGAGCGACATCGAGGTTGATTATACGACCTCCTGCAACATCACCCAGTGTTTGTGTAACCACCACCTGTCCGGTAACACTCAAAACCTCCACTGTAACACCATGTGCCATCTGCAATTTGCTTTGAACACGAATACGGTCGTTGGCCGGATTGGGGTAAACAAGCAGTGC
>JBKCGW010000386.1:0-26422 GCA_046303175.1 Flavobacteriales bacterium | reverse complement strand
GCGCATACCAATACCACCGCGTTGCTTTTCCAAGTGGGTCCACATGCGTGTAAGACGTGGCAGCAAGTATTCATACTGCGCAAGCTCCACCTGCTTTTTCGCATGCGCTGTGCGCGCACGGCTGGCGAAAATGTCAAGTATTAGATTATTGCGATCGAGGATTTTTACGTTCATTTCCTTGAACGTTCCTTCGAGATTTCGCAGTTGCGAAGGCGCCAACTCATCATCAAAAATGATCATGGCCGGTTTGTGTTCAGCCACATATTCTTTCAACTCTTGCAACTTACCACTTCCAATGAATGTACGTGTATCGGGCCTGTCAAGATTCTGTGTAAAACGACGGAGGCAGCGCGCATTGGCTGTTTCAGCAAGAAAGGCCAGTTCATCGAGGTATTCGGTAAGCTGTTCGCGCGATTGATCACGCGTTACAATACCCACCAACACGCAGGTTTCTTGCTCTTTGGTGGTTGAAATGAGTTTATTCTTTTTTTCTATCAAAATTCCAAATGGGGTTAGCGTTTCATCAACGCAGGGTCAACACAAAATCGGCCAAGGCATCGATTTGTTCTTCACTTAGCACATCCTTATGCGGAGGCATAGAACCTTTGCCTTCAGCAATGCGCAACACTACTTCATTTTTCGGCAGTGCACTCTGAGTTAAATCCTTGGCTCCCGCAAATTGCTGAGCACCGTCATAGCCATGGCACAAAGCACACTTCATGTCGTAGAGTTTCTTTACCAGTGTTGCATCTACCGGACCATCCGCAGTGGAACGCACAGGATATTGATCGCGTGATTTCTTTTCGCTACATGCAGCGTGAGCAACAACAAAAGCGCAGGCTATCAGAACCAGCCGCGTCCTTCGCCAACCATTCTGAACGGCCATGGAATACTGATTAAGATTAGAATAAGAGCAATGGTGTAGTAAGTGAAAATGAGCTTGTGCTTCGCCCAGCTTTCGCTTTGTTTTTTAGCCTTTACATGACCAATGGTAACCAAGGCGATGGCGATTACCATTCCCAAGAAGTGTTCAACCAAGTAGAAACGATTGATAGGATCCTTCATGATATTGCCCGATTCGATGGCATTGGCCACGAGTGGACTTACGAAATACAAAGCAATACCTATCAAAAGCTGGGTATGGAGAATGATCATGGTGAGAAGCGACAACTTACGTTCGTTGTTGAGAAACGGACGGTAGATGCGCACGAGGCTATCTACAATCGTAATGAGCATGAGCAGCAAGCCGGCCCAACGCAGAAAGGAATGTAAATGAAGAAGTCCTGTATACATGAATTTGAAGTTTCGCCAAAGCTACACCAACAGCTTCAATACCGATGGATATGCGTAAAATTTCCGGGTATTCTGATTTGCAGCAATTCCACCTAATATTTGCGGCTATACAATAGCTTATGAATCGGGTACTTTATAACGTAACATGCAGTGTTGATGCGGACATCCATGAGGAGTGGCTCGACTGGATGATGTTCAAGCACATCCCAGATGTGATGAACACGGGTATGTTTCTCGAGAACCGCGTTTGCCGCATTCACGAATACGAGGAGAATGGGGTTACCTACGCTATTCAGTATGTGGCGCGCAGCCAAAAAGACCTCAACGAGTACATGGAGCAATTCGCTCCCGCGCTTCAAAAAGAACACGCCGATAAATACGGTTCTCGTGTAGCGGCCTTCAGAACAACCTTGGAGATTGTGCATGAGATACGGTCACCGTTTCCGACGGTAAACCCGAATTGATAGTGGCGAAGGGCGAAGGGCGAGTGGCGAGTGGCGAATGAAAAAGGCCTGACTTGGAAAATCCATGTCAGGCCTTTTTTTCTACGTTTAATATGGATTAACTTAAATGCATTTTAGTTAAGAATATTCGCCCCTCGCCCCTCGCCCCTCGCTAAGTCATCGACTTCCTGGTCATCCGATGCAAAGGATAGCGCAACAGAATTACCAGGTGATTGAAGAGCGTTGTCGCTAAGCCATAATGCTCGCGCATGATGTGGAAGCGTTCTTTCAGACCCAACTTTCTGCGTGAAGCAGAAACACCTCCTTCCAGAAACTTCGAAATGTGGATGTGGGCGTTCACTATTCGTTTCGATTTGCGAAGCATCCGAATGGTCCAGTCGATATCGGCACTGATGCGATAATTCAGATTGTAATCTTCCACGAGTTCACTTCGCACAAAAATGGACTGATGCGAAACGCACATGCCGCGTTGTAGACTTCTCCAATTCAGCGTTTCAGGCGGTGCCAAGCGTCGGTCGCCCAGCACGTTGCCTTGCTCATCTACCACCGCTTTTTGTCCGTAAATAAAATCGGCCGTCTCATTCCCGGCGAATGCTCGCTCCAACACATGCGCGTCATAAAACTCATCACCGGCATTCATGAAAATCACAAAACGCCCGCGAGCTTTGCGCATTCCTTTATTCATCGCATCATAGATTCCCTTATCGCGTTCTGAATAGACCTCCAATCCGGGACGTTTGTATCTCTCAGCGATTTGCAGCGTGCCATCACTCGAAGCACCGTCGATGATGAGGTGCTCATACGATTGCAGCGTTTGCTCCTGCACACTGCGCAAGGTTCGCTCCACAAGCTTTTCAGCATTGTAAACAACTGTAATTACCGTGCAAAGAGGAGTGTCGTTCATGAACAGGTAGCACTTGAAATTCAACGAAGGCTGTGCAATAATAATCACACATCCCGAATACCTTTGCGAAGATGTCGGCCACAGCCTCCTTGCACAAGCGTATCGCATCCGCTGCTTTCAACACGGTGAACACAGCGGTTTCGCTGCTTAAAATCGCCCTGTTGAGCGGCGCTGCTCCTCGTTTGCCCGAAGCAAACCACGAGCGCTGCATTGTGTTGGGCAATGGTCCTTCGCTTAGAAAAGCGCTCGACAGCCACCCGCAACACTTTACAGATTGCTCACTGATTGCCGTAAACGGCTTCGCCATGTCGGCCGATTATGGTCGTCTGCAACCTCGCTACTATGTGTTGCTTGACCCGGGGGTTTGGAAAGCGGAGCAAACCTGGATTGATGGTATGCTGCAGGCCATCGCCGACAACACGAAGTGGGAACTGCACCTTATGATACCACGCGCAGCCAAAGGGACGCGTCGCATTGCCATGCTGGAAAGCAATCAACACATTCACATTCACTATTTGAATTACGTGGTGTATAAAGGATGGAACGGTCCGGGATATTTTTTCTGGAAGCGGAACAAAGCCATGCCTCAATGCCAGAATGTATTGGTGGCTGCGCTGTTCCTTTCCATCAACATGGGGTATAAGGAAATCGAACTGGCGGGTGCCGATCACAACTGGCACGAGTCGCTCGCAATCGACGACCACAACGTAGTATGCCTGAAGCAAGTGCATTTCTACGACAACAGTGAACAGGTCACCTATCAGCCTTTCTACAAAACAGCCGCAACCAAAGAAACGTTTCGCATGGATGAAGCCTTTCATGCATGGGCGCGCGTATTTCACGGATACTGGCGCATGCGCGACTATGCAACACATCGCGGTGCGCACATCAGCAACATCAGCAATCCATCGTTTGTAGATGCTTTCGAACGTAAAAAACTGAACTGACCGATGGAAGTGCTCTTCAAAAATCCCATTACGCTTTGGCTTCGTTGGTTGCTGCAATGGTTTCTTTACACCTTCAGAAATACGGGCAAACACCTTCGCATCGAATACGGAGCCGAACTCAGCGCATGCAGTTTCAGCGAGTACAACACCGTTTATAAATATGCCCGCCTGCGCGATGTGCAGATGGGTCGTTGCAGTTACGTGGGCCGCGACACGCAAGTATATCATGCACGGATTGGCAGTTTCACCAGCATTGGTCCGCAAGTACTCATTGGGCTGGGCGAACATCCTTCGGAGAATTTCGTTTCCACCCACCCCATGTTTTATTCAGACCGCGGTCAATCGAACCCGGTGATTGTCGACAAGCCCTTGTTTGATGAAATGCCTACCACGCACATTGGCAACGATGTTTGGATAGGAGCCCGTGCCGTATTGCGAACCGGCGTGCGCATCGGTGATGGTGCTATCGTAGCAGCAGGTGCCGTGGTGGTAAAAGATGTGGAGCCCTTCAGTATTGTGGGAGGCGTTCCTGCCAAGCACATTCGCTATCGCTTCAGTGAGGAAGAAATTGAGCGGGTGCGCAAAAGTGAATGGTGGAACCGCGATTTTGCTTGGTTGCGCGAGCACAAGGAAGCGATGACCCACATCAGCCGATTCGAGGCGAAGTAGTTACATTTGCGGTAATCAGAATTTATACTCCATGCTCGACCTCAACGGAAGGAGTGTGCTCATCACGGGCGGTACCGGATCGCTAGGCACACACCTCACAAAAAACATATTGGAACGCTGGCCAGGCATCAAGCGGTTGGTCATCTTCTCGCGCGATGAACAGAAGCAATATCAAATGGCGCAGGATTTTCCGCACTCGAAATACAACGCGATCCGCTACTTCATTGGCGATGTGCGCGACAGTGAGCGCCTCAAAACAGCGATGAAAGACATTGAGTTTGTCATCCACGCAGCTGCCATGAAGCACGTGCCGATTGCGGAATACAACCCAATGGAGTGCGTTAAAACCAACGTACTGGGTGCAGAAAACGTAATCAACGCGTGTTTCGAATGCGGTGTTAAAAATGTGGTGGCTCTTTCCACCGACAAGGCCGCTGCGCCTATCAATCTATACGGCGCAACAAAACTGTGTTCAGACAAATTATTTGTAGCTGCCAACAACATCCGCGGCAAGCATCCCGTGAAATTTTCGGTAGTGCGCTACGGCAATGTAATGGGCAGTAATGGATCGGTTATTCCTTTCTTCATCAAAAAGAAGAAAGAAGGCCGCTTGCCGATTACCGATCCCAACATGACACGCTTCAACATCTCACTGCAAGAGGGAGTCGACATGGTGCTGCACGCGATGGAGCATGCATGGGGCGGCGAAATTTTCGTTCCTAAAATTCCTTCGTACCGCATCACCGATGTGGCAAAAGCAATCGCACCTGAAGCAGCTATCGACATCACCGGTATACGTCCGGGCGAAAAACTGCACGAGGAGATGATAACCACTTCCGACTCGTTCACTACCTACGATTTGGGGCAGTATTACGCTATCATTCCGCAGGTGCCTACGTTCGACCTCGATGCATTCACCACTCATTTCAAAGCAGCCAAAGTGCCGGAAGGCTTCTGCTACAACTCAGGAGAAAACGACGTTTGGGTGAGTCCGGAAGAAATGCGCGAGCTCATTCGTACCCACGTCGATCCAACATTTTCGGTTTAACGCATGGCAGCGCTCCCGGCACAACCGCGCATACACATCATCACGCAGGCACGCATGACCAGCACGCGTTTGCCGGGAAAAATCATGATTGAAGCAGCGGGAAAAACCATGCTCGAGCATCATGTCCATAGGTTACAAAAGGCGGGACATCCTGTAATCATTGCCACCACCATCAACAGTGAAGACAATCCTGTTGAGGCCTTTGCACAACAGCACAACCTCGCTTGTTATCGAGGCGATGAACACGATGTATTGGGTCGTTTTTACGAAGCCAACCAACAATTTCCCGGCGATATCATTGTGCGCGTCACATCCGATTGTCCGCTCATCGATTCAACACTCATTCAACAAGGCATCGATGCATATCTCGCATTGAATGACGACCGGTGCTATGTGAGCAATTGCTTCCCACGCACCTATGCACGTGGTTTCGACTTCGAAATTTTCAGTGCACACATGTTGGAAGAAGCCCATACAGAAGCGACCTCCACACACGACCGAGAGCATGTCACTCCTTTCATGCGCACCAAACACAGCGAACGCATGCACAACATTGCGCAAGAAAAAAACAACGGCGCACTTCGCCTTACGCTCGACACGCCCGAAGATTTGCTTGTGCTGCAACACATGATTGAAGAAACCCCTGCTCTTGAATTGGGTTTTGCTGAAATAGAGAACTTGCTGCTTAGCCACCCCGAGTGGATTACCATCAACGAACACATCGAACAGAAAAAAATATGAGCACAACGAACACGACGGCCAAGCTATTCGAACACCAAGGCTATGTGCTTCAACCAGGTGCTTTCAGCCCGGATGAAATCAAGGCCTTCCGCAAACGAGTGCACGAACAGTACACACAAGATGAAGCTGCAGGCCTTACGTTTCAAATGACACACACGTCTTCAAAAGCGCGTTATGCCAAAGGCTGCTTGCTCAGCAAACCATTGCTTCGTGACATTCTTTTTGACGAGCGAATTCTGAACCTGGCAAAATCAATTCTGGAAACCGATCATCTTATTTACTTCGGTGATAGTTCCTATCAAATTGGCACAGGCCTTCGTGGTTTTCACCGCGACTGTTTGGATAGAGAACACAACAGCGGCAAAGATTGGGAAAGCAAGTACACCCTCATTCGCCTTGGATTGTATTTGCAAGATCATTCGAACTACAGTGGCGGATTGAAAGTGAAGCCCGGCACACACGAGAAGAAAGACGGGCCATCGGTATTCATCAACAACCATCCCGGCGACTTGGTAGCCTGGAGTTTGAAATTGTTGCACAGTGGAAATGCAGTCAAACTAAAATTTCTTCCGTCGTTGTGCATCGACAACCAAGGCATTGAAAATCGCATTCCCAACTTTCTAAAGAAAGAAGAAGAGCAAGAGCGCATTTCCCTCTTCATGACGTTTGCTGCGCCGAGTGCGCATGTGGAACGCTACATCGAAGAGTACGAAAAGAAGCGAGCCGATACCGTAGCACATCTCAAGGCCTCCATCTATGACACATCTACATTGGAATGGTCAAAGAAAAAAGGCGTGGATGTGAAAGTCATCTTCCCCGAAAGTCAACTCGCTTCATGATGCCTTCGGTAATCATTCGCTGCGACGGAGGAACCCACATTGGCATGGGGCACGTGGTGCGTTGCCTTGCCTTGGCGAATATGTTGCGCGAATATTTCGATGTATCGTTTTTGCTCCAAGAAACTGAAGATTCAGTCTACGATTGGATCACTCAGCAAGGGTTTCCATACACAACACTTTGTCGAACGAGCGATTACGAATTAGACTGCACGCATCTAATTGCAGCGCTCAACAACAAGGATGCAAACACACATGTGGTTGTGCTCGATGGATATCATATCACGACAACGTATCAGCAACGCCTTCAACAACATGGTAGGAAGGTGGTTGCCAGCGATGATTTGAACAGCTGGCATCATACGGCCGATGCAATCATCAATCACGCACCCGATGTTTCGCCAACATCATACGATTGTGAAGCACATACACGCCTTTTGCTTGGACTCGATTATGCCTTGCTGCGTCCGGAGATATTGAATGCTTCCAGCACAGCGCGCGTAGTGAATCAAGCCGAACGTTTTCTAATCAGCATGGGAGCTGCCGACGAAAGCAACCGCACGGAATTTTTCGCCCGCTTGCTCGTTACGCATTTTCCAAAAGCACGCGTCCAACTGCTCATGAGTTCACTGAATCCGCATTACGATGCCATCGTTGCACTCACCGAAATCTACCCACAGTTAACGATTTGTCTTAATCTCAATACGCGCGAGTTGACGGATGCATTGATGCATACCGATGTGGTAATCTGTCCGGCCAGCACCATCTCCATCGAAGCTTGCGCCATGGGATGCTCGCTGATTACCGGATACACCGCGCCCAATCAACTCGGCATCTTAAATGGATTGACCAATCACGGAGCAGCCATTTCGTTGGGTGCTTTTCAATCGCTCACCGAAGCAGAGGCACTGGATTGTATTCGAAATTTCACAGAGGATATTACTGCCCGAACAGAGCAATTGAAGCATCAGCGCAGGTTGATTGACGGCAAAAGTGGACGTCGTTTAGCGCTTTCATTCTTGGAAATAGCCTATGCATGTACCGTTCGAGAAGCAACAACAGATGATGCCCGACTCTATTTCGAATGGGCCAACGATCCTGCTGTGCGGGCCAATTCGTATCAAACAGCCGACATTGCTTGGGATGATCATGTGAAATGGTTTGAGGCCGCAAGTGTTTCGCACAATACCTGTATGTGGATATACAGCATAGATGGAACACCGGCTGCACAGATGCGGTTGAAGCTCGAAAACGAAAAAGCGATTATTAACTACTCGGTTTCTGCATCCTATCGCGGACGCGGTTTAAGTAAGTTGTTGTTGCAACATGCCGCACTGAAAGTATCGCTGGAAAAAGTCCATGTGAAGTGCTTGGAAGGATGGGTTAAAAAAAGCAACCTAGCCTCCTACCGTGCTTTTGAGCGCAGCGGTTATCGAATCGCAGAAGAAACCGACGATTCGGTGCTCTTCCAACGAAGTGTCAACGGATAGATTGCCGCACCTTACCTACTTTAGCGCAACCGAATTTTACGCTATGTCTTTTATTGCCTCCTTGCAACGCCCGTACATCATTGCCGAGATGAGTGGTAACCACAACCAGTCGCTCGAACGCGCATTGGAAATTGTTGATGCTGCAGCACAATCGGGCGCTCATGCGCTGAAGCTTCAGACGTATACCGCTGATACCATCACTATGCGCGGCGCGTATACCATAGAAGACAAAAATTCGCTGTGGGCCGGTAGCGAACTCTACGACCTCTATCAAAAAGCCTACACACCGTGGGAATGGCATGAGCCCATTTTCAATCGAGCAAAATCACACGGCATGGATGCATTCTCTTCGCCGTTTGATGAAAGTGCGGTCGATTTCCTCGAAAGCCTTCACGTGCCGATTTACAAAATTGCCTCATTCGAAAACACACACCATCCGTTGTTGCGCAAAGTCGCTCGCACGGGCAAGCCTGTTATCATGAGCACTGGGGTCGCTTCATTCGATGATATCGCAGAAAGTGTGGAAGTACTGAAGTCGGCAGGATGCAAAGAAATTATTCTGCTGAAGTGCACCAGCACCTATCCGGCCACACCGGAAAACACCAACCTACTCACCATTGCCCACATGCGCGATCGCTGGCAATGCGAGATAGGGCTTTCCGATCACACCATGGGCGTCGGTGTTGCACTGGCAGCCGTGGGTCTGGGAGTGCGAGTGATTGAAAAACACTTTACCCTGCGCAGAGCAGATGGCGGTGTAGATAGCACATTCAGCATGGAACCTCATGAGATGAAATTACTCGTGGATGAATCGCTGAAAGCCTACCAGGCATTGGGACATGTGCAAACCGAAATACAAGCTGTTGAAGAAAAAAGTTTGCTCTTCAAGCGTTCTATCTATGCATCGCGTGATATTGCGGAGGGCGAAGAGTTGAACGAATCGAACTTGAAGATTATTCGTCCCGCTTTGGGTCTTGCACCAAAGCACTGGGAAGACGTGCAAGGCAAAAAAGCAAAAACAGCTATTCGCGCCGGACAACCGCTATCATGGGAAGCAATCGCATAAAACAGAAGTAACCTTGGGCATCATCATCAAACAAGCTGTTCGTTCCACCGTGTTCTCCTACACGGGTGCTGCACTCGGCTTTTTGACGGTATGGTTCATGAATCGCTTGTGGCTTACGCCCGAGCAAAATGGATTGCTGAATGTCATCATCTCGATTTCACTCATCAGCAGTTCACTCAGCAACTTGGGAATGGCGGGAGTTGTGCTGCGTATGTTTCCGCATTTCCGCAATCCTGAGACACGTCACGGTAGTTTTCTATTTTATCCCTTAGCGTTCACTGCCATTGGATCGTTGTTGTTTCTTGCGCTGTATTGGCTCTTCAACGATGATTACATCGCACGCAATGCAGGACAATCGCCCTTGCTTGCAGATAATTTGTACTACCTGATTCCACTCACTTTCTTTCTAGGTGTTTTCAATGTGCTCGATGCTTTCACGCGCGCATTGTTTTTGTCGACTGCAGGAGTTCTCATCAAAGAAGTTGCTCTGCGCTTGGTGATATTGGTTGCCGCAGCTGCCTATCATTGGAACCTGATTGCCTTCAATCAGTTTGTGCTCATTTACTTCGGTAGTTTCAGTGCGATGGCATTTGCCATGATTGCAGTGCTCATTGCCAACAAGGAGTGGCATTGGCGGAGGCCTCGCACGTCGCTGACACCCGAGATGAAGAAAGAAATGCGCGACGTGGCATTGTTCTCGGTCATCACGGGGTTGAGCGGTATGATGATTTCATCGATCGACAAAGTGATTGTAAACGACAAGTTGGGATTGGCTGCGGCCGGTATTTTTTCCGTAGCCACCTACTTCGGCAGCATGATTCAAATACCTGCGCGTTCGATTATTCGCATTACCACTTCCGTAATTGCCGAATCGTGGAAAAGTAATGACCTCGACAACATCCGCAACATTTATCGCCAGTCGAGCTTGAATCAACTCATCATTGGGCTCATTTTACTGTTGGCTCTTTGGGTGAATATCGATAGCGTACTCGCTCTTATGCCTTCCGAATATGCGGTGGCCAAATACGTTATTCTTTTCATGGGTATCGGATATTTGGTGGATCTCGCTACCGGTGCCAATGGTGCTATTATAGGGACATCCATCTACTACCGATACGACACCTTGTTCATGGTGCTACTGGTCGTATTCACGTTTCTGACAAATCTGATGCTCATACCACGCTACGGATTGGTTGGATCGGGCATCGCTTCATGTCTTACGTATGTGTTATTCAATGTGCTTCGGTTGGTCTTCATCCGGATCAAATTCAATATGCAGCCCTACTCCATCGCATTTATAAAAGTGCTTGTCATTGGTGCAATTGCCTATGGAGTTGCGTTTCTCATCCCGCTTACGGGTATGCACTATTTGGACATCCTCTTGCGCGGAACCATTATATGCATTCTATACGGTGTGCTCATCGTTCGCTTCGAGGTGAGCCCGGAGGTAAGTGTATTGGCCACCAAAGCCCTCAAAGGCCTGAAATCAGGACGCAGCTAAATCAACCATGGGCAGTAAAGCAGTATTCGCAATACTTCGATTGAGTGTTGTGCTCGAAAGAGGTTCTGTTCAGTAGTTCATTCAGGAAATTGCCCAATGCCTCCTCTGCGCGGTCAACGAATCCGTGATCAATGGGCTCCTCCGACAAGTCCTGCACATGCACAAAACTTCCTCCGTTTTCGCGCATCGAATAAAAAGATGCCACGGGTATCGCACCATCCTTGGAGCGAGTCATCATGATGTACAGAAGGAGCTGCAGAAACTTCGACAGTTTAGGGTCTGAATACAGCTTCGCAAAATCACCCTTGAAACGGGTAGTGTCTGCGTTGACCTTTCCTGTTTTGTAATCAATCAAATGCAACACACCTGCTACATCATCAGCTCGGTCAATTTTCCCACTAATCTTAAATGGAACCGGCAACCCACCTACACCTTCTGCATATTCCTTGAATCGCGTTCCTTCCACCAATTCCACCTTCCTTGAAATGGTCGTCGCATCGTTGGATGTGAGTGCCGATAATTCAGCATCGACATACCGTTCGAGCATTTCAATGGCAATACGAATGGACAGATAATCAATTCCACTCTTCAGATTTCTTCCGCCATAGAGTTCGTTTGCCACTTCCTCAACGCGATCCGTAAGCTGCGAACGCAACGCTGTAAAATCTGCTTCGGTTGGATAGGAACCTACAAATCGGCCATAGAAATCTTCAAGAACCTTGTGTACTATTTCACCAAACTTGCTGCTCGACATACTATCCTCCACTTCTTTTTCTTCGCCGAGCTTAGCAATGTATCGGTAATAAAAATCGAGCGGACAACTTACCAGCTTATTGATTGCCGAAGGCGAAATACCCTCAGCAAGAAGCTTCGTAATTCGTTCTCGAATAAAATCGGTAGCCTGAACTCCTTGCTGAAAGCTCACAGAATCGGACGCACCGATTACCTCTTCGCGAATTTCCAGCAATGGGTTCAAGCGTTTCAACTCATCCATTAATTGAATGATGTATCGGCTGGGCTCACCCGATTTATTGTCGGCAAACTGCGTTGAATAGAGGTAGTACACATCCTTTGCCTCGTGCAACAATCGGTGATAGGTGTAAGAATGCGCTGAATCAATATCCTCGGGTAAAGTCATGTGATAGAACGCGCGCAAGTCAAATGGAATGAAAGATTGCTCGAAGCGCTCGCCAGGGAAATACTCTTCATTCGCACCTAGGAAAAGAATGTTCTCAAAATCCAGGGCACGCGTTTCAGACAAACTCAACAACTGCAAACCCTCGATGGGTTCACCTTGATAGTGCATCTTCATCCTGCTGATGACCAGTTGATACAACTTATGCATCACAAGGTCGTCATTCAAATAACTATATCGCTGTAGAAGCTGTTGCAATTCTTCCACAACACCGAGCATCCTCGTTCGTGACACCTGTATAAAATCATCAGCAGGTTCGAAAGCCAGCATGAATGCCTGCAAGCAATTCACTGCATCCAGCGCAGTTGATTCGGATTCGAGTGCACGAAACAAAACGGCTACCGTCGGATAGGTCTCACACCATTCGTTCAAATGATCGGGTGTAATTTGAGAAATGTTGCGGGTGATGATATCGCCTCGAATTGCATCGCAAGCCGATCGCTCAAAACCCGAAGCACTAATCATTTGTATCCATTGTGAAAAGGGTTTATGATAAATCTTACCCTTTCGCAAATGGTGACTACGAACAACGAACAGTTCTTCTGCAATGCGAGACAAATACGTTTGCTGAAGCGGCTTACCAATGGCAAGATTGACAGCAGACGGAATATCGGTAATCGCTGAAAGCAGTGGTTCGAGTGCTGTTTCATCGTTCACAACGACACACGTATTCTCTAGTTGATCCGGAGTGAAGGTCGCCAGTATTTCAGCAGCTCGTAATACTTGGGAAATGGTTGTCCCGCATTTCACAACCGTGGCGCGCATAGCGTGCTTCAACAGTCGGTCGCCAACAGATTCGCGCACTATTTCGTTCTTCCAATTCGATGCCTGCTTGCCTGCTTCGTGAAACTTATTGTCGAAATAATACGAGTCGAGATTCCAAACCAATTCAACACTCCAGCGCTCACGCGCTCGCTTAATCAATTGACGTTCTGCTTTAGAATAAGCACCTAGTCCAACAAAATAAATTCGTTCCGGATTTTGATCAGCCCTCATCAATTCAGGATGATCGGCCAAGTAACGAACCGCTCGCGAGTAGGTCCAGCATTGTTCCTTGTCTTGCCATTCCGTGAAAGCAGCATACAATTCACCCAGCTGTTTCCAGAATCGCAAAAAACTCTCTTGCGTATCGGTTAATGGGTTTCGCTCAAAACTCCAGTTCTCGACATCCCATTGTTCTATTTCACGAATATTTCGAAGATCCACATACACCCGTTTTCCTTCAGCGGTAGCAGCATCCACATCATTAAAATCGCGCATCGCGACGCTCTGCCAGCCCAGAAAAGACTCAAACGAATCAGAGCCACCCACCGTAGTTCGGTATTGCTCAAACATAGCGGTTATCATCTCCAATTCACCTCCAATTCGTCCGGGCAGCATGGAACGAACCCAGTCGGGTAAGATCATGCATTGCGGCGCCCAAAATGCTCCACCCTTCAACTCGTGCAAATGGCGGAGCAGAAACAGGCGAGAACGTGGTGTGGGTAGCACAACCATCACTCGACTCATATCATCGGGATATTCCTCGATTAGTTGCTGAGCGAATTGGCGCAAAAAATAAGCTGACATAAATAAGTTGCTGTTAATATGGAATCCTCAAATTTGAGGTATGAGTTTTTCATTTCCCCAGTTTCGGAAAAATACAACCGGAACGAACTATTACCAAATTACATCTTTCGAACATGTTGCTGAGTGGCAGCAACTGGGGTCGAAGTGGCTGCGCCACGAGGTGCATGCGAAAATTCTACCCGAACGCTTGCTCATTCAGGATTTGCTCGAATGTAGCAATGGTCATTATGATACCATCACCGAACAGGAGTTTCAAGAGGCTGTTGAAGGGTAGGGTAACTTTGGAGAGCTGGTTGTTTATTTCTAAACACAGAGGACACGGAGGGCACAGAGAAAAGCAAGGGGGAGAAGGATATCGAATGAAACCCAGCTCTGTGTTCTCAGGCCCCACTGTGGTTAAATATTTTTTCAAACACAGAGGACACGGAGGACACAGAGGGAAGCAAGGATGAGAAGAATATGGCATGAAACCCATCTCTGTGTTCTCAAGCCCTTCTGTGGTTAAATATTTACTTAAAACACAGAGAGCACAGAGGGCACAGAGGGAAGCAAGGGTGAGAAGAACATAGAATGAAGCCCATCTCTGTGTTCTCAAGCCCCTCTGTGGTTATTTTTTTTATAACACAGAGAGCACAGAGAGCACAGAGGGTACGGAGGGCACGGAGGGCATCTCATTATGGAAAACTTCGATAATAACTACCCAACGCGAACCGCCAACATTGAATGATGCTGCACACATTTGGAATATGATTTCCGAATACGAATCGCTCAAACCCTACAATACGTTTGGTGTAAGCGCTCAGGCGCGTTACTTCGCATCGTTTGGTTCCGTGGAACAACTACGCGAACTTCTCGCACACCCTACCGTTAAGCAAAATCAGCGCCTTGTCCTGGGCGGCGGAAGCAACATGCTTTTTGTACGCAACTTCGGTGGTATCGTGTTGAAAAACGAACTCAAAGGAATCGAAACCGTAGCTGAAGACGAACATCATTACTACGTGAAAAGTTCAGCGGGCGAAGTATGGCATGAACTTGTGATGCATTGCATTCGTTCCAACTATGCCGGAATCGAAAACTTAGCTCTCATACCGGGTTGCGTAGGTGCGAGCCCCATGCAGAATATTGGCGCCTATGGCGTCGAAATCAAAGATGTGTTTCATGAGCTGGAGGCGATGCAAATTGAAGACGGCAGCATGCGGACTTTCAGTCTGAATGAATGCAATTTCGGCTATCGCGAAAGTATTTTCAAGCGCGGAGAAAAAGACCGCTGGGTAATTACCTCCGTGACCTTCCGATTGAATAAACGCGCCGTATTACACACCTCCTACGGCGCCATTGAAGAAGAGCTCGACTCCTTTCATCTCGATAACATTACTATCAAAGATGTAGCCCGCGCCGTCATCAACATTCGATCATCGAAACTACCCGATCCGAAGAAAATTGGCAATGCAGGAAGCTTCTTCAAAAACCCGGTAGTTCCCATGTCTGTGTATCGATCCATCCTTGAGCATCACAACAATGCTCCAAGCTTCCCGATAGACGAAGACCATGTGAAAGTGCCCGCGGGATGGCTCATTGAGCGTGCAGGTTGGAAAGGAAAAAACTTAGGGAATTATGGCGTCCACGACAAACAAGCGCTGGTACTTGTTAATTATGGCGGGGCAACAGGAAGTCAGATTTACGACTTGAGCACTTCCATTATTGAGGATGTAAAGCAAAAGTTCGGTATCGAGCTCGAGCGCGAAGTCAATATCATTCAATAAACCATCAGAATTTAGCGCAAGGCATGATGCGAATTTTCTTTGCGCGCTGATTGTGCTTGGTTGTCCATTGATACACGAGCGATATTTCGTGAGATCCTGCACTACTAGCAATACCCAAAGACGAAACGGTAATATCATAGCTGTACCCTACTCGATAATTGCCGGCTTGGAAGCCGAGCAAAAATGCCAGCGCATCATGGTTGAAGTAGCCATAGGTATTGCCCTTCATTGGCAAGCCGCGATACCACATACCCAAAATCATGGGTGAGAACTCATAGTAAAATCCAAGATCGAGTTGATCAAATTGCTGCTGTGCCATGTAATTGGCCGCCACCACCATGTAATGATCCAGCTTTCGCAGTGAATTACCTTTTAAACGGATGCGATAACCGCCGTGTACTGATAGTTTGCGCGCCAGAGGTGTTTTCTGTGTGTCGTACAAAGAAACATCGGGAGCATTGTTATGGAAAGCCGATACTCCTAGCCACAGTTTAGGACTATACAGCAGCATACCCGCACCCATATCAAAATAATTCACAGGTCGAACGGTGCCCGCTTCGAGTGAAGGCACGTCACCCTCGCGAATTAGTTGATCGTAAAAAGTCAACTTTTCAAAATCAATGGCCTTTTGACCGTAACCCAATTGCAAAGATGGTCGGAAGAACAAATTGCGCTTGATACGAGCCTCGTATGCATATTGGAGAGCAACGGTTGAACTGCGCAATGCACCCGAACCGGCTTGATCGTAGCTAACCAACATACCAATGCCGCTATTTATGTTGGGCATAAACTGGTCGAACGTGATATTGCCGGCATTAAAACCACCCGGAATGGCCGACCATTGGTTACGGTATTGCATTCCGATTCGGCTCTGTACCGAGGCCCCGGCAAAGGATGGACTCACCGCCGTAGGCATAGCATAAAACTGAGTAAACTGCTGATCCTGAGCCCAAGTGCCCATGGCCAGAAGCCACAATAGCGCTATGTTCAGGATACGAATTGTCATGATTTAGGCAGTAACTGGTTTTATTATTTAGTTCTTGTACGCTCATTTAACGATTACGGTTACATCTCCGGCCTGCTCATATTTCTGACCGTTCACAAAACGCGCCTCTACCTTCCATACATAAACATCTTGCTTCACCAATTGACCGCGATAGTATCCATCCCAACCCTTGGCAACATCACCACTTTCGTAAATCAATTCACCCCATTTATTGAAGATCTTCAAATTGTATTCATCTACTCCTTTGTGAATTGGGAAGAATACATCGTTGTCGAGGCTGTGGATATTGTAGAAGCCACCGCTGCTTTCAACCACATTCGGCGAAAATGCATTCGGGAATTCAATCATACCAATGTCGTTGGCATGCACCAAACTTGGTATAGTAAGCGTATCTGAACAACCATTTTCATTTACAGCAATCAGCGTCACATCATACTCACCCTGTTCCTGGTAGTAGTGCAATGGGTTCTCTTCAGTCGACGTCTCACCATCACCAAATTCCCATACATACGATGTAGCATTGGCGGAAAGGTTCAAACAATACACAGGCTCACCGGGAACACTAACCTCATTCGGTGTTACTGCGAAAGAAGCTGTAGCGTTTGCATACACATAAATAATTTGCTCCTGTGTCATGACATCGCTGCTACCATCAGGGCCAACTACAGTCAACGTAACCGAATAAATACCCGGCTGATAGTACGTGTACATTGGGTTGTTGGCAGTTGACTGATTTCCATCACCAAATGACCAAGTTGATACAACAGCATTCTCACTGAGGTTAGTAAACTGAACAGTCAGTGGTACACAACCTTGCGCAGGACCTTCGAAATTGGCTACAGCAGCCGGAGGAAGAATCTCGATGATACGGTAAGTAGTGTCGCTGCAAGAACCATTGCTTACAATCAATTGAATGTTGTATTCACCCCACTGCTCGTAGGTATATGAACCCGGATGCATATCATACAAGAATGAACCATCGTTCATGTTCCAAGTTGCACCAAGCTCACCACCAACGGTTGTATTGGTAATCTCGATAGTTGCATTTGGCCATGCCTGTGTTTGAGGAGTTACTTCAAAGCCGGCAATCGGATTAGCAAACACGGTTACGTTGCGAGTAATGGTGTCCGAACATCCATAGTTATCATACAGCACGAGCGTAACCGCGTAGGTAGTGTCGTTGGTTCCCCAGTTGAAGAATGTGTGCTGCGGCTCGTAAGCATTGGTTAAGTCACCATCACCAAAGCTCCAAGAAACGCTCGACCCACCATCACTGATGTTGTCGAAGTAAACCTCCAGTGGAGAACATCCTTGCTGAATCGCATTGAAGTCCGCTTCAATTTCAGGAGCCACATCCAACGTCAACTGATCACTGCTCATGCAACCATAATCAGTGAACGCTTGAAGAGTAATGTAGAACGTAAACACATCGTTCGAAATGTTGATGTACTCTACTTCATGATATTCCGCAGCGGTTGTAGAAGTTTGACCGGTGCCATACATCCAGTTGTAACTGTCAGCACCGATAGATCCATTGAAAAACACTGCTGTCGCAGGATAGCAACCCATTACAGTATCGATTTGTGCAATCGCCTGTGGCGTGTGCATTACATGAATGGTTTGAGAAATAGTATCTGAGCAACCGTAAACATTCGTCGCAATCAACTCTGCCTCTACATCCACATCCGCATCGAATGGTGCGTTGAAAATCATCGCAGGAGAAGTTTCTGAAGAAACCTGTCCATCACTGAAATTCCATTGATACGATACTGCACCCACACTCTGGTTAATCAGCGGCGCATTGTGAGGAGCGCAACCAATGGTGTCTGTAGTAAACAGAGCAACCACACCAGGATAAATTGTATACGTTGCAGAAGTCTGATCAACACATCCTTCCGCTGAAGTAGCAACCAAGGTAATGGTATACGAATTAGTTTGGAAAGGCGCGTTCGCGTAATTGTGCGAGTGGGTAGTCATTGCTGTATTCGAAGCAGTACCATCGCCATAATCCCACATATACGATGAAGCACCCGTAGTTTGGTTGTAGATAGTCAGTGGACCAGGCTCACAAGCGTTGTTCTCACCGAGCAAAATCGAAGCATTCGGGTTTGCATACATAGTAAGCGGTGCTGAATAACTTGCTTCGCAACCATACGCAGAAGTAACCAACAAGGTAACATCGTACACCTGAACAGTATCAGAAGTATTGGTGAAATAAACGATGGGTTCTTCCATAATGGATTGAACACCATTGGCGAAATCCCACTGATACGTGGCCCCGTTAACACTGGTGTTTACGAAGCCAACAGAAACAGGCGAGCAATGAGCACCCGGATCTTCGAATGAAGCTTCAACCGAAGGATAAACCTGAATGACCAAGTTAGCCTGGGCCGAACAACCTGCTGCCGTTGATGCAATCATCACAACATTAAATTCCTCAGCTTCATTCCCGTTGTTGGTGAATGTGTGACCGTGCTGAGAAGCAGAAGAAATCGATGAAGTGTTATCACCATAATGCCACATGTAACTATCTGCGAATTGAGTCTCATTTGCAAACGTTACCTGCAAAGGAGAGCAACCCGCATTAACGCTTGCCAACACGTTTACATCCGGAGTAGCATGAATAGTTACTTGCTGAAATGCTGTGTCTACACAACCAAAAGCATTGCCTGCAATCAACATGATGTCATAAACCTCTGTTACACCGCTTGTGTTAGAATAATTGGTAGTGGGGTTCGACATAATAGACATCAAACCATTTCCAAATGTCCACTGGTATGATACAGCATTTACACTGGTATTTACCAAGGCTACTTGAGCAGGTGAACAAAACTCACCCGGGCTCATGAAATCAGCCGTTACCGCCGGGTAGATGGTGATTTCAACTGTTTGCGAAGAATTACAACCCTCGTTCGAAACCGCTGAAAGAGTAACCTCCATTGTTTCAGGATCGTTGCCATTATTGGTGTATGTATGCGCGTGAAGCACTTCTGTTGTAGTTGAGGTCGTACCATCACCATAAGTCCATGACAACTCATCGGCGTGTAATGAGTTGTTAGTAAAGAGAATCTCAACAGGTGCACATCCGGCATAAGCACTCGGAACAAAATCAATAACAGGAGTTGGATTTACTACAAGTTCCTGTGTAATGGAGTCAACACAACCATACGTTGAAGTAGCAATGAGTTGAATCGAATAGGTTACAGGATCATCCGTATCGTTAGTGAAATAAGAAGTCGGTGCAGGAATCGAAGAAACGGTTCCGTTTCCGAATTCCCATTGCAACGAATTTGCATTCACGCTGGTGCTATTGAACTGAACCGTTGCAGGTGAACAAAAAACACCCGGATCAATAAATCCGGCTTGAATACCGGGATACACCGTAATTGCTGAAGTTTGCTGACTTGAGCATCCTTCTTCAGTAACTGCAACCAACGTAACAGTAAAATCTTGAGCAATGGTGCCATTGTTCTCATAAGTAACTTGCTGCAACGAGTCGGTTGTGTTTGATGAAGTACCATCACCGTAGCTCCAATACAAACTATCCGCGCGAACGCTCTGGTTTGAAATTTCAACTTGGATAGGAGAACACGCAGCGACATCACTTAAGGTGAAGGCAGCCACCGGTGTTGTCTTTACGTTGAATGTATGCGAGGTAGAGTCTACACATCCAAATACAGAAGCTCCGGAGAGTGTAACCGTAAACGAAACATCTTCCGAAGTAATATTTTCAAATATGGTAGTCGGATTCTGAGCAACCGACTGCAAACCGTTACCAAAATTCCAGTTGTATGCGCTCACGTTTACACTGGTATTGCTGAAAGCAACAGTCGCCGGAGAGCAAACATCCACAGGCTGAACAAACGATACTTCGATTTGCGGGTAAATTTCAATGTTAGCTGAGAAAGAACTCATGCAACCATACACATTCTGCGTTGCCAAAGCAATTGTCCTTACAAGAGGTGTTTCACCATTGTTGGTAAACGTATGTGAATGGATGGCACTTGATTCCTGTGAAACTGCTCCATCACCATAGTTCCAGTCGTAGGTGTCGGCATTGATAGAGAGATTGGTAAAATCAACTTGCAAAGGAGAGCAACCGCTCAACGCAGAAGTGCTGTACTGAGCGATGGTGTTAGGGAATACTGTTACTTGCGTCGCAGCAGTATCAACACAACCGAAGGCTGAAGTTCCAACCAACGTTACATCATAAACAACCGGTGCATTGGTGTAATTGTTAAACGTATGATTTGGCATTGCAAACGGCGAAGTGGTACCATCGCCGAAATCCCAATGATAAGTCTGCACACCACTCACAAAAGGCATAGTAGCTGTAACCGGGGCGCATCCTTGATTTCCTGTAATATTGAAATCAAGGTTCATCAAAGGATACACAAACAAGGTATTTGAAGTTGTATCGTTGCAACCATTGATGTTGTAGGCAATCAAGGTTATCTCGTAGACATCCAAAAAACCGGTGTTGTTGTAGTATGTATGTGTAGGGCTAACCTGATTAGAGGTGAATCCATCACCGAAATCCCATGCATAACCAAACGCATTCAAAGAAGCATTTTGAAAAAATGCGTCCATAGGTCCGCAGGTAGGCGCTGTATTGTCATCAATGAAAGTAGCTACAGCTCCGGGATAAACAGTAACCTCCAAGGTATCCGATGTGCCACAGCCAAAAGCATTGAGAGCTGTGAGTGAAACTTGGTAGGTCGTATCCGCACCACCGGTATTCAGATATGTGTGTTGTCCTGAAAAATTAGTTACTACCTGACCATTGCCCAAATCCCATGAGTATACAGCGGCTGCATCACTGGTATTGGTGAAGTTGATAGTAAGAGGACCGCAGCCTTCCGTTACATCTGCCGTGAAAGAAGCCGTTGGAGCATCTTGCACGATTACAGTTGTTGTGTCATTTCCCTGGCAATGCTCCGTGGTTACAAACAATTGAACCAAAAAGCTACCGGTCGCAGCGTATTCATAGCTTGGGTTTTGGTCATCTGAGTTTCCGCCATCACCAAAGTCCCATGCCCAATCAGTAATATCATCGTTATTGGATGCGATTGTCAAATCAGTGAATTGAGCTGTTTCACCTTCGCACAAATTGAAAACATTAAAATCGACCTGGGGCGATTCATACACGTGAATGGTAATCTCATCCTCCGCAGAGCAGCCATATGCATTTTCTACAGAAAGCGTTACTTCATAATCTCCGGGCACTGTGTAATTCACAAGCGGAGGATCAACACCATTAAAAGCAGCAGTTCCATTGTCCAAATTCCATGACCAGCTCACAGCATTAGGAGTTACAGCCGTAAAATCAACTTGCAATTGATCACATCCTTCTGTTTCGTCGGCGTCGATAGCTACCAGCGGATTTGCCAACACCACAACATCCACCCATGCAGTATCTGAACATCCGTTGCTACCCGAAATTCCAACCATGCTTCCCACGTGATAAGTACCGGGAGTGTTATAGAGATACGTGATGTTTCCTGAACCCGTCGTGTACCACGCGTTGTTGTTACCAAACGTCCAGCGATACAAATTAGCACCACCGGTTGACTGTTGGTAGAAGGTTACTGATTCACCCACACAAACTGTATCAGCACTTACAGCAATTTGTGCAGATGGCGGAGGCACGATTTGAATAGTCAAACTGGTCGATGCTATACCGCAAAAATTCGAGTCTGCAAGTTCAACAGTGTATGAACCGATACCGGGAAAATGCAACGTGTGAGGGAATGTTGGAGGCCATGGAGTCCAGTCGATAATACTGTCTTGACCACTTCCCCAGTAGTTACCAAAATTCCAGTATTCGTAGCGCTGGTAGATATTACCCTGCATCAAACAGTTGCGCTCAGTTGTGTTGGTGAACGTAACAGTTGTATCAGGATAACAAAGCATGGTTGCAGAAGCAGTAATACCCGGATCATCCAAATCCCAAATACGGATGGGATTGAACGTTGCTTCCGAGTTACCACCTTGAACTGTATTACACATATTCTCGGCAGTAAGAGTTACTTCCGTTTCACAATCCACCGTTCCTTGCTCGTAGGTATGTGCTATGGTTTGCATCCAATTGGTATGATCGAAAGTCAATACCGGTGAACCATCACCAAAATCCCAAGTAAACTGTGTAGTTCCCGAAACGTTCGTTGATGAGTTAATGAACTCCATTGTTTGCGGAGCGCATGATTGCGTCAATCCGCCTACCGGAATCTGGATAGATGCACTGGTTGCTTCCTCCATCACCACGGTACCGGTAACCGAACAGCCCGAAGACGTTTCCGTAATGGTTACGGTATAGGTTGCAACAGCGGCGGTGTAAACGTGGTTCTGAAATGCCGGAGGGCTCCAGGTAGTTCCGGTTGTTACAGGAGATCCATCACCCCAATCGATGGTGAATCCATCCCATGTATTGGGTGTGCTCAGGTTAAACGAGAAATTATCGCCACTGCATGAGTACCAGTATGGGTTCACAGGCGTTTGGCCATAAAAGTCGAAAACCCTCGGACATTGAGCCCGAGAAACGAGAGCAATGAGGACCAGAGCAATGGTCGTCAGGGTGAGCTTTGTATTGGTGAATGGCTGGGTCATGGCAGTTTGTACGGCCAACGTTTCAAAAAGGTACGTTTTACCTCGTTTTTTTAGATTAAAAAAGAATTAGTGTAGACGAAACAACAATAGATGCAGCCCAAAGAAGACAAAAACCTAGCTTCAAACCCTGTAGGACAGTGTTTTAGCCACCATCCGGCAGGGTATTTTTTTAGGTTTTCATCCGGGGCCTTCTGCCTGTATTTTTGCCGCATGTTGATTGAAGTGCTCAAATCCAAAATTCACCGCGTTACGGTTACCGAAGCCAACCTGAACTACATCGGTAGCATTACCCTCGATCCGCTCCTCATGGAAGCAGCCGATATGATAGAAGGGGAAAAAGTACAGGTGCTCAATTGCATGAACGGCGAGCGTCTCGAGACCTACATCATTGAGGGTGAACGAGGTAGCGGAGTGGTTTGTCTCAACGGACCGGCAGCACGCAAGGTAACCCCGGGCGATGTTGTGATTGTAGTAACCTATGCACACATGACCCGTGAAGAGGCCGTAACATTCAAACCCGCTATTGTATTTCCGGATACGGCTACTAATAAACTGGTTCGGTGAACAACTTTTTGTCAGGATTCACTGAAGGTTAAATACCGCTCGCATCTTTATCGGAAATATTCCGCAACATCAGAAAAACCATCACATACATCGTCTTCCTGAGCCTGGCAGCCGCACTCATGTGGGTGCTCTACAAGGACATTAGCTGGGAAAACGACTTGTTACCTGCCCTTAAAAAGGTTAAATGGCCATGGGTTTTTGCCTCCTTTGTTTTTGGGTATGTGGCAACGGCCCTGCGCGGATTGCGTTGGAACATTATGCTCGAGCCCATGGGTTACAAGGTTCGTGATTGGTGGGCGGTTCATGCTGTAGCCTTTGGATATTGCATGAACAACCTCATACCTCGTTCGGGCGAATTGGCTCGCTGTACGTTGCTCAACCGCACCGATCACGTGCCTGTAAACAAGCTCATTGGAACCGTTCTTCTGGAAAGAATCGTAGACATCGTTTTGATGGCCACACTTGTTTTTCTTGCTTTTGTTCTCGAGCAAGATGCATTCAACTCCATCTTTTCTCAAGCCGATGGGGGCAAAGGAACCACGCTTCTCATTCTGCTCGCTGCTGCTATAGGTGCATTTGTTGTGTTTCTATTTCTGCTCCGTCGATTCCAGCACATACCATTTTTTCAGAAAGTGCAGGAGTTTATTCTTGGGATGATGGATGGACTTAAGAGCATTTTCAAGCTCAAGCGAACAAGCTTATTTTGGGTCTATTCGCTCGGTATTTGGGTATTCTGGTTGTTAATGACCTTTACATCGCTGCTTGCACTGGAGGAAACGTGCACAATGACCTTGCGTCAAACAGTTTTCTTTATGGCCGCGAGTAGCCTGGGTATGATGGTCCCAACACCGGGAGGTGCAGGCGCATTTCACGGAATGGCAATCTTGGGATTGCAGGCATTAGGCTATTCATTGGATGCCGGAAAAATCTACGCCATGATTTCATGGTCGATTAAAACCACTTGGGACATTCTCGTTGGAGCCGTTAGCTTTCTTATTGCAACTTCCAAAAAATAAGTCCTCACATGCATTTCGTTCAATTATCCCAATTACAAGAGCAGGTTGGTCGTTGGAAGGCGGAAGGAAAAAAGATTGTCTTCACCAACGGAGTCTTCGACATTCTGCATATTGGCCACGTGAGGTATTTAGAAGAAGCTGCGCAATTGGGTAACATCTTGGTGGTAGGCATCAACAGCGATGCTTCCGTTAAGCGACTCAACAAAGGACCTGAAAGACCCATTCACGATGAAGAAGCTCGCGCAGGCGTAATTGCGGCCTTGCGATGCACAGACGCTTCCATTATTTTCACTGAAGACACACCCTCCAACATCGTCGAAGCTTTGCAGCCCGATGTACTTGTGAAAGGAGGTGATTACGACGCGAACGAAACGAACCCGGATTCCAAGCGATACATAGTGGGTTCAAAAGAAACCATTCAACGAGGAGGACAAGTGGTGTGTATTCCACTTGTGGCCGGCTATTCAACAACAGCAGCCGTTCAGAAAATCAAAACAGAAAGCAATTAATTGCTTAGCAACTGCATCTTCTTTTTGATTTCCTCTATCTCGCGCTCTGTCGCTTTAATTTTCTTCTCGATATCCTTACGCAATGCCTCTGCACCTTTACCGGTGAAGATTCCCATGTTGTTTTCGTATTGAGCAATTTGATGCTTGAGCTTATCAATTTTCTCACGCATGAAATTACGCTCGCGCTTCAACTGTGCTTCACCATTGGCACTGGTCTTAATTCCATCCAGTTTAGAGCGGAAGTTGGACATTTCACGCTGCTCGCGGTCTGCGTTGATTTGACCATACTTCACATCGAGCAACTGATTGTAGCGATCCATTACTTCCTTCACCTTGTCCTTCGGAACAAAGCCTACAGCATGCCAGCGTTCACCAAATGCTTTCAACGCTGCCAAATCGGCTCCCTTGTTGCCGGTAATTTCCAGCGCATCCAGCTCGGTGAGCATATCCATTTTGAGAGCAAGATTTTGACTTTGCTCTTCAACTACTTTCGAATAATTCTCCTTTTTGCGTGCGAAGAAGTGATCACAAATTGAGCGGAAACGCTGCCAAAGCTTTTGCTCTTCGCGCGGATCTGCTCCACCCACCGCTTTCCATTCATCTTGCATCTTCTTCAGCTCATCGGTAGCCGATTTCCAATCTTCGCTATTCTGAAGAGCACGTGCTCGTTCAATGAGCGCTTCTTTTTTGTCTTTATTGACCTTGTAGGCAGAACGCTTTTCTTCAAACAGGGAGTTGCGCTTGCTGAAAAACAAATCGCAAAGGCCTCTGAATTCCTGCCATACCTCTTCGTTCTCTTTTTTACGGGCCCAACCAATGGTGCGCCACTCTTCCTGGAGCTTCAATACCTCGTCGGTCCAACGGTTGCTGGTAGCCGCATTGGTGATCTCCATGGTTAAGATTTCGCTCATTTTAGCAACAAGCTCTTTCTTCTTGGCGAGGTTATCATCGCTGTGCTTATGAATCTCGTCGTAGTGAGCTTGCACACGATTTTGTGATTCGCGCAGTATTCCGAAAAACGTATCACCCAATTCTTTGAATGTTTCACGCGGCGAAGGGCCGATGTTCATCCATTCGCGCTGAAATTTCTTGATGAGTATTTCAAGGTCATTGATGACCGTAACTTCTTCGAGTTTTCGCACTTCTTCAATCATTTCCTCCTTTTTGCGAAGGTTGATTTTCAAATCATGATCCTGAAGTGTCTTGTAAATATTGATGTTGTAGAAAAACTCATG